>SHYL01000014.1 GCA_009692825.1 Dehalococcoidia bacterium
GATAAAGTCATTAGCGTTAGGTATCTGACTCTCATGCGCAACCCACAGCCAACACCTACCGAAGACTTGGTCAAGCTCCTGCTTATAAATGTCCGGATCAACGATTATCTTGCGATCCAGTCTGCCACGGTCGTTATCAACAAGAGTTTTGTATGTTGTAGTCATCGGGACCTCCATTAGAATCATTATTCATGTTAAGAATTGTTCCCTATTCCCAGCTTCCAAAGCCAGGTGATCCTCTGGAATGGCAATAGGCCCTCTTTCGTTCATGGTGTTGTCCTAGGAGCATCTGTTAGCCATGGGAACCGCGCCATTGACGTAGTAGTAAATCTCTCAAGCCAATTCCTAGTCCTGGGGCTTCTGACCGCCAGAGTTGATGGATACGGCAGCCAAACGTTCCAAGCGCCGTTTAGGTCGAAGTCCCAGAGGAATTTGGCTTGCTCCCTTAGCTTAGCAGGGTCAGTTGTCGTTTTAATGGCTTTGACAACTGCAGTAACCTGTGGGTCATCGATGAACGACGTATTCTGAGAGGCGTCGATCAAATATTTATTTTGCGCGTACCAGTTTAAGTTGTATGCGGCGCCAATTTTATAGGCGAAGCCTAAATCCCCATGAACGCGCTGGTAATATTGTGAACCGAACGTAGTGCCGTCTAAATAACTAATCGGGAAATTGATGCCCTGGTCCTTGAACAATTGTTGTACAAGGACAGCGTTGGTGGATCTGCCAGGATAGTTGAAGAAAAGTGGGGCCGTGATAGTCATCCTACCATTGGGAAACCCTGCCTCTTCCAAAAGTTTTTTACTCTCGGTTGGATTAAACTGCTGATACGGTCCTAATTTGTCAGGCATGAATGGCTCCACAGATACGAACTCCCAAGGTACAGGGGCACTGTAGGTCCAGGGTGAGGTCGCCCCAAATTGGCCTTCGATCCACTTGGAGCGGTCGAAAGCCATGCTGAATCCACGCCTTGCTCTGATATCATTCCATGGAGCCTTCTTTGTGTTAAAACCAATAGCGGGTGACGCTACAGTCAATTTAAGGTTTACGACTTGAAGCCCCGGTATAGTTTTTGCCGCAGATATAACGTTCTCAGGTAGGAATTGTGTTCCGAGGATATCGATCTGGTTTGTGCGCAAAGCAGCCAACATCGTTGCTTGGTCAGTCATCTCAGTTAATTCAATGGTATCAATGTAGGGCAGTTGTCTCCCTTTGGCATCCTTTCTCCAATAATCTGGGTTTCTAATTCCTGACCAACTACGCCTGAAATTATAGCTAGTTAAAAGATATGGGCCGGTGCCTACCAAAGTAGTGGATATGCTCCCGCCGGAGGCCATTACGACTTCACGGGCTACGACGTATTCAGACCGTCCAAAAAGCTCGTCAAGTATCCATGCATTAGGATCTTTGAGTCTAATGACAACTGTATTTTTATCAAGCGCCTCAACGGATTCTATTTGTTTATAGTCAGCTACTGTCGCGGCATCCGGTTCACGATATCTATTTATGCTAAAAACTACATCGTCGGCCACAAACTCCCGACCGTTTACCGGCGCGATGTTATGCCACTTTACACCTTTGCGCAGGCTAATCGTAAGGGTTTTTAGATCCGGAGAAAGCTTCCAATCCTCGGCCAATATCGGCTCCAATCGACTATACTTATCATTAGGATTCGCACTCCAGCCGATTACTTTCTCATAAAAACCATAGAGCGCTTGACCCATTACACTGGATTGCAAGTTCTTCGGGTCAAAATGTGGAGGAGAGGCAGACTCGGCGCTCCTCAACGTGCCTCCGTAACGAACGTTCTCTATATTTAGAGGTTCAAATTCAGGCAAATTATCAAAATAGTTGCCAGTTATTACCGGCGTAGCCTTAGAAACAGCAATGGTTGCCGCTATCGTGGGGAGTACCTGAACTGTTGGTGAGGGTTGTGAGTTCGAAGGCCGAGAATTTATGGTGGGAGTAGGTTTAATATCATCGTTATCACTGCCACCGCAACCACCTAGAAGAAATAGTGATAAAAAACTTATCGCCACGAATGGAAGTTTAACTAGTCTCAACGACCGCACCTCCCCCAATAAATTGGGTTCATCGTAAGGAACGGCTTCCAAATTGTCAAGCATCGCCAAACTAATTGCCATAGTGGGAAGTTATATACAAGGTCTATATACCCACATAGACGGCCCGACCCGCCCGGCTCAAAATCGTGAGACTATCAGAGATCCAGAGCCATGACCGGAGGAACTGTTTGTTTCGCCACGTAAGGCCAAGTGGCTTCAGTATTTCTCTTACTTGATCGGTGGAGGCCTTGTTGAGCCTTTCCTGCCGGTCTCTGGATGCGTAGGACAAATCCAGCTAGTTTGACTTTATCGCCATCCTTACAGTTAGGGAATGTTGAAACGGCCTGCGGGGAAATAGATAGTCAGGCCACGCGAGGTTTGGAAACACCAATTGACCCTGGAGACATCATTAGTTATGTGGAGAACTTGCACGATGTACTAGAGCTAGGGTCGTTTTCTCAACGTAAGGTTTTTCTCAGGTCATTTATCGATAATATCAAAGTGATTAGCGGCGAAGTGACGATTAAATATACTTTGCCATACTTTGGAGCCATGGAGGAAGGGAGCCAGTCAGAAGTTCTACCTATGGTACTGAATGGTGGGCGATACTGGGCTCGAACCAGTGACCTTCGCGATGTCAACGCGATGCTCTAACCAACTGAGCTAACCGCCCAACTAGAGCGTGAGTTTAGCAAAAGGCCTTCCTTTGAACAAGCTTTAAGCATATATCGTCTGCCAAAAGAAAAGCCCTCGCGTTGTCGGAGGGCTTTTCTTTTATGATTTCGGATTGTTATTACTTAAGTGTGAGCAGGTAAGCGATGATGTCAGAGAATCCTGCATCTTTCTTGCTTGTCCACAGCTTAGGCATGATACCTCGGTTAAACCCAGATACTATGAAGGCATCAGGCGTAAGCTCTGACTCTTCTAAGTAGGCCTGAGCAGTCATACCGGCTTTGCGTGTTGCAGCTCTAGTAGCGATTCCGCCAAGCCCTGGTCCAATGAGAGTATTTGTGCCTGTCGAGTGGCATGCGTTGCATGCCATAGAGTTGAATACCGCTTGACCCTTTACAGAGTCGCCAGCTCCATCGGAAGTCGCTGCAGCTGTCGCTGACGTTGTAGTTTTAGCCACCGTTGTTGCGGTTGCTGGGGGCCTTGTCGCCGCAGCTGTCGCTGACGTTGTAGTTTTAGCCACCGTTGTTGCGGTTGCTGGGGGCATCGTCGCCGTAGCTGCAACCTTGGTCGCAGTTGGCGTTGCGTCGTTGCCGCCACTGCAGGCAGCACCAACGAGTGCAATTGCCGCTGTGGCAACCATGAGGCCGCCGACTATATGTAGTCTTTTCATATCAAATCTCCTTCAATACTAATGCGTGTTCACGAGCAGACTGAAAAATTTTATCATTGGTAAAAGTTCAAGCCATTGTCTGAGATTTGCTCTCAAACCGCCTAAGGCTCTTACTTATTGGAAGTTTCAGTCTCCCATTCTTTTATCTCCGGCGCGTCTCCAAACGAGAGAGCGGGAACCGCTGCTGGTTCAGGTAGCTCTGGCTTGGTAAGGTCGAACCGTCCTGGGATCAGCCTTCCTATGATGACGTTCTCCTTCAATCCACGAAGCTTGTCCGTGCTGCCGTTTATTGCCGCCTCGGTGAGCACACGTGCTGTTTCCTGGAACGAAGCCGCTGCCAGGAAGCTGCTTGTGCTCAAGCTTGCCTTGGTTATGCCGAGCAGCACCGCTTGCGCAGTCGCCGGCTCGCCGCCTTCAGCAAGTATCTTGGCATTGAGGTCTTCGTACTCGAACCTGTCTCCAAGCTCGCCAGGCAGCAAGTCTGTATCGCCTGGGGAGTCCACGCGTACGCGCCGCAGCATCTGTCTCACGATTACTTCAATATGCTTGTTATTGATCGTAACACCCTGCGTTCGATACACCTTCTGGATTTCAGTAACCAGGTATCTCTGGACTGCTTCCCTTCCGAGGACCCTGAGTATGTCCTGAGGGTTCAACGGTCCCTCTGTTATCTGAGAGCCGGCCTTGACTTTTCCGCCGTCTTCAACAGCAATGCGCTGGGCCGCGGGTATCTGGTACTCGCGCTGCTCTTGCTCTTCATATTGGATGTCTATCTGCTTCTTGCGGACTTCGGCCTTTCCTGCAAGTCTCGCGATAATGGGTTCTCCCTTATCGCCCTTCTTGCCTGAATCAGCGGGCCTGGCAATTACCATGCCGACTTCTACATGGTCATTGTTCTTGATAGCGAGCTCATAGCCGGCGGGCAGAGGATATTCATCCTTATACACTTCCGTGCTTCTAATGATTACCTTCCTGCCGTCAGAAGACTCCACTATCTCCACTTCGCCGTCGATCTCGCTTATGACCGACTGGCCCTTAGGAGAACGCGCTTCGAAGAGTTCCTCGACCCTGGGCAGACCGCTTGTGATGTCAATGCCTACGATACCGCCCGTATGGAACGTACGCATCGTCAACTGTGTGCCAGGCTCCCCGATGCTCTGGGCGGCGATGATGCCCACAGCTTCGCCGATCTGGACCAGCGTGCCTCTTGCAAGGCTGCGTCCGTAGCAAAGGCGGCAGATTCCGCGGCGCGTCTCGCATGTGAGTGCTGAGCGTACGTAAATCCCCATGGCTGTTGCAGCCTTCTCTTTGCTCTTTGTTTCTTTAAGTATTTTGTCACGCGCTTTTTCGCATAGGGCTATCGCCTGCTTGGTGAGATCCTCATCAAGCAATACATTGCGGTCTATGAGAACTTCGCCTGTCTTTTGGTCTACGATTGCGGCGGCCGTGACGCGTCCCAGTATCTTTTCGTACAAAGAGCCGAGGATAGTGTTTTCAGGATCGTCCTGTATCCACACGCCCTGGTTGGTTTCGCAGTCCTCTGCCAGCACGATTACATCTTGCGCGCCGTCTACAAGGCGGCGTGTAAGGTATCCGGAGTCTGCTGTTCTGAGAGCGGTGTCAGCTAGACCCTTTCTGGCACCGTGAGTTGAGATGAAGTACTCAAGTACTGACAGTCCCTCACGGAAGCTGGATTTGATAGGCAGGTCGATGATCCGGCCTTTCGGATCAGTCATCAGGCCGCGCATACCGGCCATCTGCTTGATCTGCGCGATGTTACCTTTTGCACCGGACGTGGCCATCATATAAACGCCGCCGTAGTTCGGCAGTGCCTGCTTGATGATACCTTCCATCTCGTTTGCCGTATCGTTCCAAATCTTGACTGTGTTTGTGTAGCGCTCCTTTTCAGTTATCAGGCCGCGCTGGTACTGCTTCTCAACTTCAGCTATCTGCTTATCAGCTTTGTTCATCAATGCGGGCTTGCTCTTCGGCACTTCGATATCGTTGATTGCTATCGTTACGCCTGAGATAGTCGCATAGTGGAAGCCAGTCTTTTTGATTGCATCGAGCACATTGGCTGTGCCTTCGTTGCCCAGCTTTTGATAGCATTCGGCAATGAGGAGCTTCAGTCGTCCTTTATCAACCAGGTCGTTGTAGAACTTCATCCCTGCAGGCATCGTCTCGTTGAATATGATGCGCCCGATCGACGTCTTTAATCGGCCGTTGTGGGCCAGAGTGACAGGTCCTTTGCTTGTAGTGACCTCAAGGTCCTCAGGAACCCTGACTTCAATCTCTGCTTGAAGGTCCATTGGCGTATCCGCATCGAGTCTGCTCAGTTCATAAGCCAGCTTGGCCTCGCCGTAATTGGCGAATATACGGCCCTCTCCCTTTGCGCCCTTCTTTAAGAACGTAAGGTAGAAGCACCCGAGTACCATATCCAGTGTTGGTGAAACTACAGGCTCGCCTGAGCTTGGGGAAAGCATGTTGTAAGTGCTCAGCATTATCTGCTGGGCTTCCAAAACTGCCGCTTTTGAAAGTGGAACGTGCACAGCCATTTGGTCGCCGTCGAAGTCTGCGTTGAAAGCTGTGCAGACCAGCGGGTGAACCTGGATGGCGCTTCCCTCGATCAATACGGGCATGAATGCCTGAATGCCGAGTCTGTGCAGCGTTGGCGCACGGTTCAGCAGGACAGGTCTGCCCTTGATTACGTCTTCAAGGACATCCCAGACCTCGGGTTTAACCCTTTCAACCATGCGTTTCGCGCTCTTGATATTGTGCGCGAGTCCCAGGGCCACCAGTTTGTGCATGACGAATGGCTTGAACAACTCCAGAGCCATCTTCTTCGGGAGTCCGCACTGGTTCAGCTTTAGCTCAGGTCCCACAACGATAACGGAGCGTCCGCTATAGTCCACGCGTTTGCCGAGCAAGTTCTGCCTGAACCGTCCCTGCTTGCCGCGCAGCATGTCAGAAAGACTCTTTAGCTTGTGATTGTGACTGCCTGAGATAGCGCGCCCGTGTCTGCCGTTGTCTATAAGAGCGTCAACGGCCTCCTGGAGCATTCTCTTTTCGTTTCTCGTGATGATCTCAGGCGCTCCCAGCTCCAACAGTCTCTTGAGACGGTTGTTTCTGTTTATAGTGCGCCTGTAAAGGTCGTTCAGATCGCTTGTTGCAAAGCGTCCACCGTCAAGCTGCACCATGGGGCGCAGATCAGGAGGCAGGATAGGAAGCACTGTAAGGATCATCCACTCCGGTTTGTTTCCGCTCTTGCGAAGCGCTTCAACAACTCTGAGCTGTTTTATAGCCTTCTTGCGCTTCTGTCCGGATGACGAATTAACATGAGACTGCAGGTCTTCTTTGTTCTTGTCCAGGTCGATTTTCTGAAGAACATCAAGTATCGCTTCTGCACCCATACCGGCCAGGAACATCGGGCCGTACCTTTCCTTCAGAGATTTATATTCTTGCTCTGTAAGGAGGCTCTTTACCTGGAGTTTCCGTGTAAGTTCAAACTCCTGGCTGTCGAACTTTGTGTCCTGCTCTTTATGCTTGTCGGTAAGTTCCTCGTGCAGCTGGTCAAGCTCTTTTGCAGCTTCAGCGCGGAGGTCGTCAATCTGTGACTGTATCTTCTCAACGCTGTGGCCGGTGCCCTTCTCACGGTGTGCGATCATCTGGCCGGCCATCTTCTTAAGGTTCTTGATAGTTGTCGCGGTGATGTTCTTGCCCTTTTCGACAAGCACTTCACCTTCGAAGACTACGTCACGCGCGGCCTTCTTGCCGACTTGCGCCCCAAGAGATTTCTCAAGCGTGTTTAATGCCTTTGTCACCTTGCCGCGGACAGTTGAATCGTCGCTTTCGAGGCGTTTGATATCTTTAGCCTTGGTGGCTTCCAGTTCGGCGATCTTTTCGTTCAGTTTGGTCTGAATGCCTGTGATCTTGTCTTCGAGAGGCTTGATCAGCTTCCCATCCTCGCCTTCCTGCTCACCTCTGAGTTTCGTCAGGGCTTTCGCGCGGGCAGCATCGTCCACGTTGGTTACGATGTACTGCGCAAAGTAAAGCACCCGCTCAAGGCTTCTTGGCGAGATGTCCAGCAGCAGGCCGACACGGCTTGGCGCGCCTTTGGCAAACCAGATATGGCTTACCGGAGCGGCAAGCTCTATGTGGCCCATGCGTTCTCTGCGTACTTTGGAGCGGGCTACTTCAACGCCGCACCTGTCGCAGATTATGCCCTTATACCTGACTCGCTTATATTTACCGCAGTAGCATTCGAAATCCTTCGTAGGACCGAAGATACGCTCGCAAAAAAGGCCGTCCTTTTCAGGCTTGAGCGTGCGGTAATTTATCGTTTCAGGCTTCGTTACCTCTCCATACGACCAGCTTCTGATTTGTTCTGGTGCCGCAAGAGAGATTCTTATCGCATTAAAATCTGCTGTTTCAGGCATCTTTTGTCTCCTGTATGGTCAGTCCTTTTTCGATTTCCGGTTCTTCTAGCTGCGATGCTTCTGGGACAACCACCCGCTCATCATCTTCATTGAGAAGTTCTATCGAGAGTCCAAGGCTCTGCAGTTCTTTTAGCAGTACATTGAAAGACTCAGGCAGGCCTGGTTCCGCAACGTCCTCTCCCTTAACTATCGATTCGTATGTCTTAACGCGTCCAACCACGTCATCAGATTTAATCGTCAGCATCTCTTGCAGGTTATGAGCCGCGCTGTACGCTTCAAGCGCCCAAACTTCCATTTCACCGAATCGCTGGCCGCCGAACTGCGCTTTACCGCCGAGAGGCTGCTGGGTAATCAAAGAGTATGGACCAGTGGAGCGCGCGTGAATCTTATCTTCTACAAGGTGTATAAGCTTCATCATGTAGATGTAACCGATTGTTATCGGCTGGTCGAACTTTTCGCCTGTACGTCCGTCATAGAGCGTTATCTTGCCGGTTATAGGTGCAGCTATCCCTCTTTCACGCTGTATTCTGACCGCAGTCTCTATGAGCTGGGCCTCATTCAGCTTGGATACGTTCTTCTCACCCTGATCTTTAAGCCATATCTTCAAGCAGGCTTTCTTGGCCTCGCCAGCATGGCTGTCGCTGAAAATCTTTTCGCCGTCGTAGCCGTTTTCTTTCAACCACGCTTTTGTCCCGGTGATGTCTATTTCATCTGCATGGGCTGCGATAGCCGTTATCTCGTCAAGGTTGGTCTCGTCTGTCTGGGAGCGCTGGAGCAGCCAGGCTCTCGCTATCGCGTCCTCGATCAAATAGTCTCTGGCGCCGTCGAACACTGGCGTTACAGCTTTGAATCCGAGAGCATTAGCTGCCCATCCAAGATGGGTCTCCAGCACCTGTCCAAGGTTCATACGTGATGGCACGCCTATGGGGTTCAAGACTATATCGATTGGCGTTCCGTCTGGAAGGAACGGCATGTCTTCTTCTGGCATGATGCGGGCAACGACGCCCTTGTTACCGTGGCGGCCTGCCATCTTATCGCCTTCAGAGATTTTTCGTGTCTGTGCTATCCAGATGCGGACAAGCTTGTTAACACCAGGGGGCAGATCGTCGTGGTTTTCCTGGCTGAATACCCTGACGTCGATGATTTTGCCGCGCTCGCCGTGTGGAACACGCAGTGAAGTGTCCTTTACTTCGCGAGCTTTCTCGCCGAATATAGCGCGCAGCAGTTTCTCTTCCGCCGTTAGTTCAGTCTCGCCTTTTGGTGTGATTTTGCCGACGAGGATGTCTCCAGGTCCTACCTCCGCGCCGATGTGGATGATGCCTTCCTCGTCGAGGTCTTTCAGGCTCTCCTCACCAACGTTCGGGATATCCCTGGTTATCTCTTCGGGGCCCAGCTTGGTATCGCGGGCTTCCATTTCATGCTTTTCGATATGGATCGAAGTGAACTTGTCGTCCCGCACCAGTCTTCTGCTGAGGATGATGGCATCTTCGAAGTTGTAGCCCTCCCAGCTCATGAACGCGCAAAGTATGTTTTGGCCGAGCGCCAGGTCACCATAGCTTGTGGAGTAGCTGTCTGCGAGAGGCTGGCCCTTCTTGACCTTATCGCCCTTTGTCACGACTATTTTCTGGTTGATGCATGTGCCCTGGTTGCTGCGTACGAACTTCATCAGCTTATACGAGTGGTCCTTGCCGTTCGGGTCGCGTACCACCACCTCAGCCTGGTTAGCCTTGCCGGTGCCGCCCACGTGGACGACTTCGCCGTCCGTCAGCGAGAGGATTACCTGCCCGCTGTCTCTTGCCACGCGGCCTTCCATACCAGTGCCTACTATCGGTGCTTCGGCCCTTATCAGAGGAACGCCCTGGCGTTGCATGTTCGAGCCCATCAGTGCGCGGTTAGCGTCGTCGTGCTCAAGGAACGGTATGAGAGCTGTGGATACGCTGACGATCTGCTTGGGTGATACGTCCATGAAATCCACGTTTGCTGGAAGCTCCTGTAGGAACTGCTCGCCTTTGCGTACTTCAAGCTTGGCATCCACAAACTCACCCTTGTGGTTGAGGCGTGAATTTGCCTGGGCTATCGTATATTCGTCTTCTGTGTCCGCGGATAGGTATGAGATATCCTGCGTTACGTATGGTTTGATCTTCACCAGCTTCTTTTTTAAGGATGCCAGTTTCTTCTGAACGTCTGCAGTAACAACTGTTCCAGCTCTCACCAGAGGCTTGGTATCTTTGCCTTCCACCACGTCCTCGCGGACCATTTTGCCTATCAGATCCGGTGAATCCGCAGGTAATTCCCTTACTACGGGCCTGTACGGCGTCTCTATGAAGCCATATGGGTTTATCTTGGCGTAGGTTGCCAGAGAGCCGAGCAGTCCGATGTTCGGGCCTTCAGGCGTTTCGATAGGGCATATGCGTCCGTAATGGCTGTGGTGCACGTCGCGCACGTCAAACCCGGCGCGCTCTCGTGAGAGACCTCCCGGGCCCAATGCTGAGAGCCTGCGCTTGTGTGTAAGCTCGGCCAGAGGATTTGTCTGGTCCATGAACTGGGACAGCTGACTGCCGCCGAAGAATTCCTTCACGGCCGCCACGATGGGTCTGATGTTGATAAGAGCGCTGGGGACTGCCGTCTCTGGGTCGATAAGCGTCATGCGCTCACGGACGACGCGCTCCATTCTCAGCAGGCCTATGCGCAGCTGGTTCTGGATAAGCTCGCCAACGCCCCTGACGCGTCTGTTGCCCAGGTGGTCGATGTCGTCCAGGTGGTCGCGTCCGTTGTTGATCGCGATCAGGTTTCTTACGATTGATATGAGGTCTTTCCTGCTCAGTATGCGCTGGCTGGCCTCATCCTTTACCAAGTGGAATTTGTTCTTGGTGTCCAGCATGTGCAAGCGGTTGTTGATCTTGTACCTGCCGACTCTGCCAAGGTCGTACCTGCGGGGCTGGAAGAACAAGCCCTGTATGAGCTGGCGGGAGTTGCCCAAATTTGGCGGTTCGCCAGGGCGCAGGCGGCGGTAGAATTCGATCATTGCCGCGGCTACGGCGCGCGCGGCGTCCTCATCGATTGGCTTGTTGGGATATAAGTACTGCCATAGCGATTCAAGCTCGCCCTTCTTCAGCTCCAGGCGCGACGTGTCGATCGGGTCTTTGTCGATCGTTGTCTTTATATATCTGTGTTCAGGGTTGTTGTCCAGGTCCTTAAACATGTCGAGCAGTTCATCGTTATTGCCATAGCCGAGTGCGCGCAGGAACGTGCTTATCGGTATCTTGCGCTTGCGGTCGACTTTGACTGAGACGACATCGCGGGCGTTTGTCTCAAATTCGAGCCATGCGCCGCGGTTTGGTATGAGCTTCGCCATCCCGAGTCCGCGTCCGCTTGATGGCTCCTCTTCTTGTGTGAAGTAGACTCCAGGTGAACGGACCAGCTGGCTAACGACGACGCGCTCGGCGCCGTTGATCACGAAGGTGCCTTTATCGGTCATCATGGGAACGTCACCCATGAACAGGTGCTGTTTCTTGATTTCGCCCGTGCTCTTAACGAGCAGTTGTACGTCAACGTAGAGAGGAGCGGAGTAGGTTCCGTCACGTTCACGGCATTCGTCTTCCGTGTACTTGGGATCCTTGAATTGGTGGCTTACGAACTTCAATTCGTACTTGTCGCCGATGAAGTCAGTGATTGGTGATATATCTTCGAGAAGCTCTTTTAGTCCTTCCCTCTTAAACCATTCGAAGGAGTTGAGCTGGTTCTCAATAAGGTTTGGGATATTAAGGACTTCTGGTATCTGGGCGAAGTTCTTGACGGTGATGCGCTTATTCTTGGCGTTGTTTACTGCAAGTGTCATTCAGAGTCTCCGGTATAGATATTTAGAGACAAAAAGCTAGGAAGCGTTTTTAAACCGATAGCGAGTTGAGAAGAAATTATCGTGGGGCATTCGTAAGATAAAAGTTTACTAGGCAATATAGAGGTTGTCAATCGCAATAGGAATGAGGTTTAATATATTTTGGCCTCACGTAATTTTTCGTTGGGGTGCAGGAGAATCAATAGAAATCCTAAGTTGACGTAACTCATGTGCACAAGCATAAATCAGTCCAATGTTGCTAGTGATTCGCTTCATTGTGCTAGCTCTTTCCCACTCGAATGGGTGGGTGTTTATTTGAGATTCAAACGTAGCATGAGTATAGGTCAAGGGCTGATGCCGTAGGCAACTGCCTGGCCAAATCAGTCGATATGGGAAAGAACTATGAAGAGAATATTCTCCAGAGTACTCGCCTCAGCGAGTGCCCTGCTTATGGGTTCCCTTTTCCCAATGATGGCGTTCGCACAGGCAACCGATCCTGCTCGCCCAGACCAGCCGGACCCGCAGGTCCCTCTGGTAATACCACATTCACGGGGATAAACCAAAATACCGCGATCATCATCGGTATTGCCATTGGGGCAGTCCTTTTCCTGGTGGTTGTCGTGGCGATAGTCGCGATGGTTAAGGATGGCGGCCATTCCGAGACCATCGTGCACACCCCGTAGCGGGTTTGCATTTGCTGATCTCTCGGGGGCGGGCTTCAAACTCGCCCCTTTCTTTTTGCCTCTGGCAACGTCTGATAACATTAGTGGCGGTATATCAGACACGGAGGCCTGGATGTCAAACGAAGTCTTACTCTTCCTTCACATAGGCAGCGCGTTCATGCTAGTCTCGGCGGCTGCCGTAAATATGACCCTGACTTTGATGCTTAAGCGCTCGAAGAACACTCAATCTATCGCTATGCTGATGGGCTTGCGTATGAGGACCACACTCATGGGGCTGGTGGGAGCGATTCTATCCAGCGTGTTCGGCTCCATTCTTGCAGGCAAGCTAGGTGTTGAGGATGCCGGATGGGTCACGGCCTCTCACATCACATGGACAGTGGTCATCGTGCTCATACTCATCGGATTGTTCGCAGGCTTCGGCGCACGCAAAGTCGTGAAGGCTGAGCTTGCCGCGGGACGGATGGAGAGCCAGGCGGCCGCCGACGCAGTGAACAAACCTCTGCTTATGATGCCCGTGATGCTTGTGAATGCCAGCATCCTGCTCTTTCTCTACTTGATGACCATCAAGCCAGGCGCGTAACTATTTAGATGCAGGCCCGATCCGGTCGAACCCCGTGTATGGGCGCAACGCCTCTGGGATAAGCACGGAGCCGTCTGCCTGCTGGAAGTTCTCCAGTATGGCGATCATCACGCGTGGGAGCGCCAGCCCACTTCCATTCAGCGTATGTGGATATTCGGGACGAGCGCCTGGTTTCGGGCGGTAGCGTATGTTCGCGCGTCTCGACTGGAAGTCGCCGACGTTGCTCACGGAGCTGACCTCCAGCCATTCGCCCAGGCCTGCCGCCCACACTTCGATGTCATACGTCTTCGCCGCTGCGAAACCTAAATCGCCTGAGCAGAGGCTCAGTATGCGGTACGGTATGCCCAGCGTCTCCAGCAGTGACGTCGCATCTTTGAGCATCGATTCGAGCTCTGCGTAGCTGGTGGATGGCTCGACGAATTTGTACATCTCCACCTTGTCGAACTGGTGGCCTCGCTTTAGCCCGCGTATGTCTTTGCCTGCCGACATCTTCTCTTTGCGGAAGCAAGGCGTGTATGCGACGTAGTTGATGGGAAGCTGGCTCGCCTCGAGTATCTCGTCGGCGTGCATGCTGGTCAGCGGCACCTCGGCGGTCGGGACGAACCACTTGTCGTCCGCGTCCTCGGTGTCGCGGTATAAGTTCTCGGCGAATTTTGGCAGCTGGCCGCTCGCCTGGAGCACCTTGCCCTTGACCATGAACGGCGGGTAAATCTCGGTATAGCCGTGCTTTTTAGTGTGCTCGTCCAGGAAGAATGTGATGAGCGCGCGCTGTAGCCGTGCCGCTTGCCCCTTTAATATATAGAATCTGCTGCCGCTTATGCGTTGGCCGCGTTCGAAATCGATGATGCCCAGCTTCTCGCCGAGCTCCCAATGCGGCATGAGGTTATACGTGAAGCCTGGCAGCTCTCCGACCTGTCGGACCGTCTTGTTGTCCTCAGAGCTTGTGCCGTACGGTACGCTCTCGTGCGGCAGGTTCGGCAGGTTCAGCATTAGCGTCTCCTGCTTCGCCTCTATCTCGCGCGATTGGTCTTCGAGCGTCTTGACCCTGTCCGATATCCCGCGCATCCGGTCCAGCGTCTCCGGCGACGGCTTGCCTTTTAAGTCCTTCGAGAAGCGGTTCTGCTCCGCCTTCAGCTCTTCGACATCATGCGTGACGCGTCGCCACTCCTGGTCCAGCGTCAGTATGCGGTCTAACGCCTCCGGGGACTCGCCGCGCCGGGCCATCGCCGCTCGCACGACGTCAGGGGATTGGCGTATCAGTTGGATTGAGAGCATATATTTCTATTTCCTAGTTATTCTAAATATCTTCGTCTTCTATCTGTTCCCAGCACTTGGCGTGGCACGTGAACACGGCGGCCTTTAGGGCGAGCGCTTTCTTGTCCTTGTAGACCTTGCGGTTGGCTATGACCAGCACAGGCTGGTTAGCGCGTATAGGGCGGTCGCACAGCTCGCATTCGCGTACGCTGGCCTTAACGGCTTTCGCTTTTGCAGGCGCAGTCTTTGCCTTTGGCTTTCGTGTGGCTGTCGGCACTATTTACCCCTGAGTTGTGGGAATAATATCACTTCGCGTATCGTGTCCTGGCCAGTAAGCAGCATCACGAGCCTATCGATGCCCATGCCAAGTCCGCCGGTTGGCGGCATGCCGTGCTCCAGCGCGGTCACGAAATCTTCGTCCAGGCGGTCCGTCTCGCCGTCTGCGGATAGCTTGCTCAGGCGCTCCTGCTCGGACAGGCGTTCCATCTGGTCTATCGGGTCATTGAGCTCAGTGAACGCGTTGGCTAGCTCCATGCCGGCCGCGAACCCCTCGAACCGCTCCACGAACCGCGGGTTGTCCTGCTTCTTCTTCGCCAGCGGGCTCATGTCCAGCGGGTAGTCCACCAGGAACGTCGGCTGTATCAATGTTGGCTCGACGTATGTGGACAGCAGCTTATCGATCAGCCTGCCCCGGCTGTCTCCGCGGTCCACTTCTATCTTCATCTCGCGCAGTTTGTTGGCGAGCTCATGGCCGTCCGGATAGTCCTCGAAATCGACACCACTCGTGTCCTTAATTGCCTGCCTCAGGTCGAGCCGCTTCCACGGCGCCTTCAGGTCAATCTCCTTGCCGTCGTGCGTGACCTTCGTGGTGCCCAGCACTTCCAGCGCCACGGACTCCACCATCTGCTCCACCATCGACATGATGTCCTGGTAGTCGGCGTACGCCTCGTAGCTCTCCAGCAGCGTGTACTCCGGGTTGTGCTTGAACGACAGGCCCTCGTTGCGGAAGACGCGGCCTATCTCGTAGACTCTGTTCATGCCGCCTACGACGAGACGCTTCAGCGATAGTTCCAGCGCGATTCGCAAGTACAGGTCGCGGTCGAGCGCGTTGTGGTGCGTGATGAATGGCTTCGCGCTTGCGCCTGCTGCCACGCCGACCAGCACTGGGGTTTCGACTTCCAGGTAGCCGCGCTGCTCGAAGAAGCGGCGTATGGCCGATACGGTCTTACTGCGTATCACGAATATCTTGCGCGCCTCTTCATTCGATATCAGGTCGAGGTAGCGCTGGCGCAGGCGTTTCTCGACGTCCTGCAGGCCGTGCCACTTCTCAGGTAGCGGGCGCAGCGCCTTGGCGAGTAGCGTGAACTCTGCCGCCTCGAGTGTTATCTCGCCGGTGCGCGTCTTGAACAGCTTGCCCTTCGCACCGATGAAGTCTCCGAAGTCCAGCTCCTTCAGCAGGTCGTACGCGTCGCCAAGCTCATCCTTCTTGAGATATACCTGCAGCTTATCGCCGCCGTCCAGCAGTCCGATGAACGCCGCCTTGCCCATCGGTCGCAAGGCAACGATGCGCCCTGCTATCGATATGATGTCACTGGGATGGGCGTCGCCCGCCAGTTCGTGCTGCGTGTACAAGGCCCGCGCCGCCTCTGCGGTATGCGTGGGCTTGTACCGCGGCGGATACGGATCTATGCCGCGCTCGCGTAGGCGCTTGGCCTTCTCTACGCGCTGTTCAAAGAGGTCTTCGCCTCTGCCTTCAGGCATGTTGTCTCCAGTTTATCGTCGATGGAATAATGCCAAAGTTTAGCATTTCGATTCACCGTTCGCCTTCTGGGTTACCTTAGCGGGAGTTCAGATGGCATCCAGCCTCTCTTGACGAGAGCGAGGGGTTGCCTCTCGGTTCTTAAAATTCCCATTCCTGAGGGAGGGTGTCATGGGATGGTTAGTTAGATTGCGGCAAAATATCCAAAAAGAGTATCTCTTTTGGACATTCCAATATCTTTTATTCTTGCCCGTCCTGTACTAATGTGGTGATTAGAGGGTTCGAATGTAAGGAAACTTAGGTGACATAATAGCTCCTCTTTAAACCACCTTTTTGCGTAACGAACCCATTTTCGTTCGTAAATCGAACATAATAAAATCCAAATTAACCAAAACGAAGCCAAAAGGAGGTCCTTTATGAAATCAAAAGTGGAAAAAACTTGCAGTCGTGGTCACAAGTACTTCGGCAGCGGTCCCTGCCCGGTATGCTGGCCTGGCGGCGCAAAGAAGAAATCCGCTAAGAAAACGACTTAAATACCGTTTCAGTTGTAAAGTAACAGTGGTTACAATATCATGAGCGAATGACAGTACAGCACTGGTTACTTCTGGCTTACAGGGTTCCACCTGAACCTTGTTACAGATAAGCTGGTCAAAACCTTCAAATTAGCAGTGGACTGCCGTCCCAACGGGATGGCCATAAATCCCAATACCAATCAAGCATTATTGATGATAGCTAACCGCGAACATCCGCAGTCAGTACTTTGGGACTTTAAGCGACAGCGCGTTTTGTCGGTTTTCGATCAGGTAGGAAGCGGCGACGGCGCTATTTACAGATCTAAGGTGGATAGGTTTCTTATTGCCGCTTTCGACGACTCTTCCGGGCCGGTTGTTGGTATTCTCAGTGGTACCCCTGTGCGTTTGCTCAGAAAGGTTCCGACTGACAGAACGGGCAGCTGGGTGGGAATGGATGAAACGAACCTTATCGTCTACGTTCCTACAATTCTGGAGGGACGCCCAGCCCTTACGGAATTTGCTTTGCCAAAAGACTAGGTATTCCTGATAGGGTGGTTATTTTGAGAATGCCGCGCCGTCCAACTCAACCTTAACGTTGCCCGCTACGTCCACATTCTTAGTCGTCTGCTTGTCAACGGTCTGCGAGCCGCCAACGTAGACGCCAATGTTGAGCAAGTATCTGCCCTCAGGAAATGTGGTGAGGCCTGCAAAATTGCCGCATGGGTTATTGCCGGCAGGAATATCGAACAGTCGAGTGTCTGGCACTATAAATGAGTCTGATGTGATTGAAATACATGCCCTGGCTATCAACTGTGAACGTCCCTCCGACTGAGCAAGCACCAGGAGTATTTTCCCTGCCTGTCCACGGATAGCTGTGAACGTTAGAGTTATCGTTCCCGGGCCGTGCTGTGGAGTAGGCGTAGGAACAGACGTTGCGGTTGGTAACGCAGTAATTATGGTCGTGGCCGAGGCTGCCGCAGTTGGAATAGCTGTAGGGACGATCGTTGCGGTCGGATGCACAGGTGTGGGTGTAGTTTATCCGATCAGCTGCAGGACTGGAGCACCGTAAGCAGCGCAATTACGATTGCAAGAGGCCCGAGCTTGCTTATCATCTTACGGGACTTCAGCCTTTACCGATGGAGTCCATTCGCCGCCCTTCCACTTCACGGGAAAAACGAATCTTATGGGCTGGCTCTCGCCTTTTGTAAGAGATATGGGTATCTGCTTTGTGATCTTGTCGGTGCCCTGAGCCATATCAGCAGTTACCAGCACCAGGCCATCGGCCCCGTCGTTCTTGACGATAGCTTCCACAATGACGTAGTAGTCGTCGACAAACCCGGCTGTGCTGGCGGTCAATGCTGTCACCCTTGGCTGTGGCTTTATGGCGGCTTGTAATACTGGTGTAGGAGTGGTTCTAGGTGCAGTCGTGTTAGCCGATGCACTGGACTCGTTGCAGGCGAAGCCTGCCAAAGAAATAAGCGCCAGGGGCGCTAACAGGATAATTTTTTTGAACATGGGTATACCTGCAATCTATGAATTGGTTTGAGACTAATCTAAGAATAATTATAACTGCAGTAGTCAACAGGTACCTTTAAAGGTAGGTTGGACTCAGGAGATTAAGCTAAAACTAGATGGCCAGGTCCGGAGCTTTTTTGAGGACTTCGCCCCATGCTTCAGGGCCTAGCATTTTTGCGAGGCCGCCCGAAATCGCCATGAAAGCAGGCGGAGGCGCGCCTGCTTTTACGATTCAGAGCAGGCCGACGCGGTCGTCAGTGGAGACGCGGGCGATCATCCAGCCTAACATCTGCGGCGCTCGCTCTGGCGGGACGTGCGTGCTCATGCGTCCGACCATTGCTCCCTGCTCAGGGATGCTGAATTTCTTTTCGCATATTCCTATGAGGTGATCTTCTTCCTTGCGCAGGTGAAGGAGCATCGTTTCAGTCAAGCCAACGGTCTCGCGATGAATGTGCTTTGCAAGCGCTGACTGCGACTTGCCGTGAGGCGTAGCTTATGCCTGCGTCCTCACATATGTCTGGAGGTCGACGGCAAGCTTAGGGATTTTGGCCGACGAGACGCGAGAGTGAGAGATTAGACCTGTGGCGAGCCTGACGCTCTGAACCTCGATCGAGACGCTTTCTAAGGCGCGACTTGTCTGTTTAAGAGTGGCGGCGGCAGTTTTAATACGATCGAGTGAGGCTTTACTTAAGTCGGTGAGAGAGACGCCTACTGTGATCGCCCTTACTTTCACGGCGGAGAGAGCTACTTAATGACAGCTACGGTGATTTTCGTCGGGCCGGATGGAGTGGATACTTCTACCTTATCGCCTACTTTTTTACCCATCAGCGCTTTACCCATAGGGCTCTCGTTGGAGATTTTGCCTTCGCCCGGGCTGGCCTCAGCGCTTCCCACGATCGCGTAGTTTTCCTTCTTGCCGTCATATAGTGTTACTGTGACCTTAGAACCCAGCTTAACCTTTCCTGATGGCTTCTCGTCCGCAATCAGCCGGGCGTTCTTAATCTTGCCATCGAGGTCAATCATCTCACCTTCGAGGAAAGCCTGCTCGTTCTTCGCGTCGTCATACTCTGCGTTATTGAGCGAGCCGCCAATCTCTTTGGCGAGGCGTATTCTCTCGGCCACTTCTGGTCTGAGCACATCGTTAAGCTTTTTCCGCCTGGCTTGCAGCTTTGCCAAGCCTTCGGGGGTAAGGTATACGGGTTTATTCAATGTCATAGGTGGGAACCTGTAAAAAGAGAACCGCAACCGTAGATATGCTTAAGTCCAATAATTTGTTCATTATAAATAAGGCGTAGCTACCTGTAAAGGAGAATGGTGTGTGTATAGGCGTAATCTTGTTGACAAGATAATCGTGAGTACGTAGACTAAAACTGTTGGCCCGCATCAGCGGACTGACTTTTTATTTATAGGAGACTTTTCCCTAATGCCTACATACGAGTACAAATGCGTTAATGGGCACGTTTTTGAACTGAAACAGAGCTTTTCCGACAAGCCGATCGATAAGTGCCCGGAATGCGATGCCAAGGCAAAACGCGTCATACACGCTGTATCGGTTACGTTCAAAGGAAGCGGCTGGTATGTAAACGACCACGGACGCTCTACGCGCCAGGAGCCTACTGAAAAGCCGAGCGCCTCCGCGGACAGCGCTTCAACATCCAAAGAGTCTAAGCCTGCACCTACTCCCGCACCCGCGGCAAAAGAGTCAAAAGATACAAAAAGCTCATCTTCAAACTCTTCCTCATCCTCAACCACTTCTTCCAAATAAGCCCCAAGGTCAAGGCCCTTAAATAATGCGTGTGCTTCTCCAGCGAGTCAAGAAAGCATCTGTAACGATCAATGGAGAAACCGTAGGTTCTATAGGCAAAGGCCTGGTCCTTTTAGTAGGCATAGGGGTTGGAGATAATGAAAAAGACGCTCAATTCCTAGCTGACAAGACCGCGAACATGCGTATTTTCGAGGATAGCCAGGAGAAGATGAATGCGTCTGCTTTAGAAGTGGGATGCGAACTCCTGGCGGTCAGCCAGTTTACACTGTATGCAGATGTCAGGAAGGGAAGACGCCCCAGCTTTACTGACGCTGCTCCGCCCGAGGAAGCACGACTTCTCTTCGATAAGTTTGTGGAGATGCTTAAAGCGACAGGATTGAAGGTTGAAACCGGCAGGTTTCGAGAGCATATGCATGTTGAGATACACAATGATGGCCCGGTGACCATAATGATGGACAGCAAAGATTTGATGGGTCGCGGCAGGAACGGCTGAGCATGGACCATAAGAAATCGCAGCGCATATTTAAACAGTCGCAAAAGCTGATGCCGGGCGGCGTGAATAGCCCCGTCCGCTCATTTGCGGCGGTTGGTGGCGGGCCTGTCGTAATCGCAAGAGGCACCGGCAGCCACATATGGGATGTCGACGGCAATGAATACGTAGACTATGTCGGCTCGTGGGGTCCGCTCATCCTCGGACACGCGATGCCGCAGGTAGTTCGCGCGGTTTCAGAGACGGCACGCAACGGACTTTCTTACGGAGCGCCAACTCGCCAGGAATTGGCTATGGCAGAGATGATCACTAGCCCCATGCCGTCCATGGAGATGGTACGTATGGTGAGCAGCGGCACCGAAGCGGTGATGAGTGCAATCCGAGCGGCGCGCGCATACACAGGGAAAGATAAGATAATCAAATTCGAGGGGTGCTACCATGGGCACTCGGACGGGATGCTGGTCAAGGCAGGCTCAGGAGTGCTGACGTTTGGTGTAGCTGACAGCGCAGGTATTCCTGAAGGCTACGCGAAGAACACGCTGACTGCTCAATACAACGACCTCAACGGTGTTGAAGCGCTGTTCAAAGCTAACAAAGGTCAGATCGCAGCCATCATAGTGGAGCCGGTAGCGGCCAATATGGGTGTGGTATTGCCGAAAGCGGGATTTCTCGATGGCCTGAGACGAATCGCTTCGAGAGAACGCGCGCTGCTTATATTCGATGAGGTAATTACAGGCTTTCGCCTGGCGTATGGCGGCGCTCAGAGTGTATACAAGGTAACGCCTGACCTTACATGCCTGGGCAAAATCATCGGCGGCGGCATGCCGGTGGGAGCTTACGGCGGCAGGCAAGATGTAATGGGCGTCATATCTCCGGTTGGGCCTGCTTACCAGGCTGGAACGCTTTCAGGGAACCCGGTTGCCATAGCGGCAGGCATTGCGACACTGAAGGCATTAAAGCCATCAATTTACAAAAAGATAGACTCGCTTGCAGCGGAGTTAGAGGACGGCTTATCAAGCGCGGCGAAGAGAGTTGGCACGCCAGTAACAATAAATAGAGCAGGCTCCATACTGACGATGTTTTTTACATCCCGTCAAGTAGTGGATTATCCATCTGCCAAGAAGTCCGATTTAAAAGCTTTCGGCAGGTACTTCAGGGATATGCTTGAAGCAGGTATCTACTTACCGCCATCTCAATTCGAGGCTATGTTTGTATCTGCGAGCCACACGCAGAGTGATATAAAGAAAACTATTGATGCAGCCTCGGCTGCATTTAAGAGGACATTCGCGAGTAAAATGGATTCGTAGTAATAACTGGCTGCAAAACGAACTTATATTGCAGGCTGGAGCCGACTGGTTTATAATCCGCCGCAAGAGACGTTCAAAAAGAGACTAAAATGAAAAAAAGCCT
The DNA here is from genome assembly GCA_009692825.1 of Dehalococcoidia bacterium. Classification (GTDB taxonomy): domain Bacteria; phylum Chloroflexota; class Dehalococcoidia; order SHYB01; family SHYL01; genus SHYL01. The sequence continues at coordinate 21,645 of SHYL01000014.1, forward strand.
GATCCTGTTAGTGGCGCTTATAGTGAGCATGGTCGCAGTAGCCTGCAGCGGAGATAAAACTAATACGTCAGGCTCAACATCGACGCCATCGTCGAAAACGACGCCCACTCCAAACGCGACGATCAAGCCATCCAGCGGTAAGCTGGCAGGCGTTTTACGCAGGACCGGCGATGAGCCATTAACTCTAGACCCAGCGCTGGCCACCGATACGAGCTCAGCGCACTACATCGTTGAGATATTCGGTGGGCTGGTAAAGATAGGACACGACCTTAGGGTTACTCCAGAGCTTGCGGAGAGCTGGACAGTCAGTCCCGATGGCAAGGTCTATACGTTCAAAATAAGAAAGAATGCAAAGTTTAACGATGGTAGAGCCGTCACGGCAAAAGATTTCAAATATACGCTGGAACGAGCGGCAGACCCTGCAACTGCGGCCCCTGTTGCGGAGCAATATCTGGGAGACATCATTGGGGTGAATGACAAGTTGCTAGGTAATGCTAAAGAGGTCTCTGGCGTAAAGATAATTGACGACCAAACGCTACAGATAACAATAGATGCGTCCAAAGCATACTTTATAGCGCAGATGACCTATACGATTACATATGTCGTAGACAGGGCTAACGTTGAGAGTGGAGGCAAAACTTGGGCCCTTAAGCCTAACGGTACCGGCCCTTTCTATCTCGCAAAGTACACTCAAGGGGACAGTATTGTCCTCAAGAAAAACCCCAACTATTGGGGTACCGTCTCGCTAGATGAGATCAGGTATAACCTTGCGGGCGGCGACCAGATGGCGCAGTACCAGAACGGAGAGATAGATGTTGCCGGGGTGGGTGTAAACGACCTCGCGAGGGTGCAGAACCCGAAAGAGCCGCTTAACAAGGAACTCGTTAAACCCGATAGCCTCTTTGATGTTTCTTACATTGGCTTTGACGTAACCAAAGCGCCGTTTGATGACGTAAAGGTTCGTCAGGCATTCAATCACGCTATAGATAAGCCTACGATTACTAAGGATGTGCTGGCCAATTTATCATCTCCTGCGTTCGGGATACTACCCCCTGGATTCCCTGGTTACTCACCTGATATGAAAGTGCTTATCTACGACCCGGTGAAAGCTAAAGAGCTTATCAAGCAATCCAAGTACGGGGATGTGTCCAAGTTTCCGCGTATAGCGCTAACTATAAGTGGAACTGGTGGAGACGTTGGGCCTGTCATAGAAGCATTCATACAGAACTGGAAAGATAATCTGGGAGTAACAGTTGATATTCAGCAGGTTGAGAGCGCTACATTTTTCCAGGCACTGCAGACTAACAAGCGCACTCATAGAATGCAGATGTACGCTCTGGGCTGGTCGGCTGACTATCCAGACCCGTACGACTATCTGGATATCCTGCTTTACAGCAAGAGCGCAAATAATTACGGGAGCTACAGCAGTCCTCAAGTGGACCAGCTCCTCCTACAGGCAAGGGCTGAACAGGATGTGCCGAAGAGGGTAGGGCTTTACAACCAAGCTGAGCAAATGATAATAACTGATGCCGCCTGGCTACCCCTATTCTATGGAGGCGAGAGATACGTTCTTGTGAAGCCGTACATAAAGAACTATAAGCTTCCTCCAATGGTGATAGAGCGTTTCAAGGACGTCGTAGTAGAGGCCCATTAAGCGCTGATATTGTGAGAGTCGCAGATAAAAGATGAACTGAAGGTACTTGCTGGAGAAAGATGCTGAAGTATATTCTGCGCAGGCTTCTCTGGTTACCCTTCTTACTCCTCATAGTATCTTTTATT
>SHYL01000015.1 GCA_009692825.1 Dehalococcoidia bacterium
ATGTAACGCTGATTTTATTCCTAGTTGCCATTTCCAGCGCATTACGCAAATGTCCCCAGAGTTGCAGGTAAGGGCTCAGGATGGTTACGTGGCCTCCTGCATTCCTGATCAAATCCAAAAACGCAGAGGCTACCTGGTCATCAGTAAAACGAATTGCTTATTTGTAGTCATAACTCTACTCCGAAGTTTACGGGGATAAGACTTACTGCTATTTCAGGAGGTCCAGCACTGACCTGCTCATGATCTCAACGCCTATCGCCAGCGTGTCCTCATCGATGTCGAAGCCCGGCGTATGCCAGTCTGCCGTGATGCCTTTCGCTTCATTCTTAATGCCCAACATGAACATCATGCCCGGCGTCTTTTCCATATATACGCCCGTGTCGTTGGAGAATATCGTACGGTAGTCAGTGATGACGTTTTTATCTCCAACAACGCTTGCGGCCGCGCTGTGAACAGTCGTCGCGATAGTTGCATCGTTCGTAATTGTCGGTATAGCCTGCGTCGACTCCAGAGTGCAGGTAGTTCTGCCGGCCGCGCATACGGCCTTTGTGACCTCTTCAATCCTGATCAGCAATTTCTTGCGCAGGGGCTCGCTGTAAACCGCCAGCCTGATGCCCAGCTCTGCTTGTCCGAGGATAGCCATCGGGCGTTCGCCGCCTTTGACGACGCCCACATTGAACATCACAGTCTCGTTCGCAGGACTTTCGTTGTGGACTAGGGCGTAAAGCGCGTTTATAAGCTGCGCAACAACAGGCGCGCAGTCTACAGCATTCTCCCTCATGGCGCCCATTCCGGATTTGCCCTGTATCTTTATTGTGAGTACATCTGAGCTTGACCAAAGCTGTCCATGGTTAACCACTACCTGCCCGGCGTTGTAAGACGGCACTGGATGGTGGCTCAACACCATATCCCATTTAACTTTGTCGTATAGGCCCTCGCTCATCATCTTCCTGGCTCCGAGCTGTGGCTCGTCTGCTGGCTGAAAAAGAAACGCGACTGTTCCAGCGATGTCTTGTTTGTGCTTCGAAAGTATCTTCGCGGTCTGGGCAACTATCGCCATATTCATATCGTGGCCACAGGCGTGGTTTCGTTTCTCAAGCTTCGCGCCGTAAGGCCTGCCTGGAGTCTCTTCCATCGGGAGTCCGTCCATGTCAGCGCGTACCAGCAATGTCTTCCCGTGCTTGCCGCCTTTGAGTATTGCTACAACTCCCGTAGACGCGATGCCGCGCATCACAGTCAGTCCTAGGGACTCCATGCGTTTGGCCATGATATCGGATGTTTGCTTCTCCTCAAACGAGAGCTCCGGTATCTGGTGCAGCTGGCGCCTTAAAGCTATCGTTTCGTCTTTTATAGAGGCGACATCGTGAGATATCTGGGTTGTAGTGACCATGGGTTTTCTCCTTCAGATTCAAGTGGGGCAATGTTAGTAGGTAATGCCGTGGAGTGTCAAATATAGTCGATGGTTAAAATACGAAGCATGGAAGATGTTTATTCACTGATCAGGCAGGATATTCTCAACAAGGAGCAGGTGGTAGCTACTTACGATGGATATCAGAGAGAAATGTGCCTCTACGTTATAGGTACAAAAGACGGTAACAATCAAGCTCTGTTTTACCAGTTTGGCCGATCCAGCAGGTCCGGGCTTAGTCCTGTTGGGTCTGAAAATAACTGGCGGTGCATACCGATAAGCGGGCTCTCGAATGTTTCTCTGAGGAAGGGAGAGTGGTTTACAGCGGCTAACTTTTCGAGACGTCAGCACTGCATCGACTCAATAGGTGCAGAAGTCAAAATTTAAACAGTATTCTAATTTTTGCCGCATCCAGTCCCCTATTAATAGCTATAATTTATTACATGCGCAGAAGCGATTTTCGCCTGCTTGTGAATCAGGCCATATCCGAGCTTCCCGACTTTATCCTTGGGAAAATGGATAACTTGGCCATCACGATTGAGGATTGGCCGAGTCCAGGGGAGCTTCACGGGCAGAATGTTGGCAGGTACGACCTGCTTGGACTCTATCTTGGTATCCCATTGATAGAGCGGCACTCAAATTATAATTTTGTGCTTCCTGACAGGATCATTATTTATAAGAAAAATATTGAGTCGCGAGCGAGCTCAGTTGCAGAACTGAAGCAACACGTTAAAGAAACTGTTATCCACGAAATCGCCCACCACTTTGGGATTAGTGATGCTGAACTAGAACGTTTCGGTCTTTGACCTTTTGTATCATTTCCAACCTCTTCTTTTAGAATGGTAGCGGCTATGATATGCTGAAAGTTAAACCACACCTGAAAGTAATAATCGGTTTTCAGGCGCGCCATCCGTACAAACCTGACGAAGGCCTGTTGAAAAAGGCGGCGCAGTCCGCAGTGAAAGCTGCGGGTGTAACTTCAAGTGTAGAGATGGGGATATCCGTCACTGGAGATTCAGCGATACGAAGGCTGAATTCGAAGTACCGGGGTCTCGATGAAGTTACCGATGTTCTGTCATTTGGGTTGAGGGATGGGGATAAATTTCCGGCATCACCGGACGGTATTTTGAGAATTGGTGATGTTGTTCTTGCATATCCCACGTGCAAGAAACAAGCGTTGGAGCATGGGCATACTGCGGATGAAGAGGCCGCGCTGCTTACGATACACGGGACGCTGCATTTGCTGGGTTATGATCATGAAGCTTCGACCGCGGAAGCTGTTCGGATGAAAAAAGCGGAAAGAGTCGCACTTAAGAGCATCGGTTTGCCGAATTTATCAAGGATTTGAATTTTATTGCTGAAGATAGTCGAAGAAATTTCATATTTGCATTGCGATGCGCAGCGACTGGTAGTTGGCTAACCCATGAGCCAGGTCTTATACCGTAAGTGGCGTCCCCAGGCCCTGGCTGACATCGCGGGCCAGGAGCACATCGTTCAGACGCTGAAGAATGCCCTTGCCAATGGCAAGTTAGCTCATGCGTATATCTTTTGCGGCCCCAGGGGTACAGGCAAGACGAGTACGGCACGCATACTCGCCAAAGCGGTTAACTGCCTTGAGAACGACGGCAAGGGTGATACTTGCAACCACTGCACCATGTGCCTGGCCATTACCGAAGGCCGAGCGATGGACCTGATCGAGATCGATGCAGCTAGCAACCGTGGAATCGATGAGATACGTGAGCTGCGCGAAAAGGTACGCTATGTGCCTGCTGAGGCTCGTTACAAAGTTTATGTCATCGACGAAGTCCACATGCTCACCGAGCCTGCTTTCAATGCGCTGCTGAAAACGCTTGAAGAGCCGCCTCCAAGAACATTGTTTGTGCTTGCCACGACAGAAGCCCATAGGATACCCGCTACCATAATTTCACGATGCCAGCGCCTAGATTTCAGACGTATTTCTTCAAATGCAGTTGTTACACGGCTGGGCCAGATATGCATGATGGAAGGCATCAAGGCGAACGATACGATTTTGCGCAGCATAGCCCGCAGCTCCGGCGGCAGTCTGCGGGACGCATGTAATGTGCTTGAGCAGATGACCGCAATGTTCGGCAATGATTTGTCCCTTGAGCCTGTCCAGACAGTGCTTGGCCAGTCTACTGATTTACGCGCTCGTCAGCTTGCCTCCCACTTATTGAAGGGGAACCTCGGCGCAGGGCTTAAAGCTGTGAGCAAAGCCAACGAGGATGGGGTGGATATACGTCAGCTTCAAAGGGAGATGGTCGAGTATTTACGCTACGTTTTGCTGGTGAAGTCTGGCGCAGAGGATGCAGTAGATGTCTCTAAGGAAACGATTGCCGAGATAAAAACACTAGCCCAGGGCGCAACGATGGAAAATGTGCTGAGAGCAATACGCTCACTGAGCATGCCGGCACTTCGCCTCGACGGCAACCCAACGCTGGCGCTCGAACTGGCGCTGGCCGAATGTTCTACTGCAGTAGCAGCGCCTGTACAGCAGGCAGCTAAGCAACCAGTACAAACCTCTCCAGCATACGAAACTGCTCCTGCCAGGCCGGAACCTATGAGACCGGCATATTCAGCGTCAGCGTCTTCAAGGCCGCCTATGCCCGCCGCTGGTATGTCCACTACGCGGCAGCCGATATCCGCTGTTTCTTCGCCGATGCCTGAGCCCAAAGATGCGTCACAGCCGGTGGCTCAAACCGTTGAAGCTGTTTCACCGCCCCAGAATGAGGCTGAGGCGCTGGCGCGTCTGCGCAATAACTGGCGCCAGCTGATTGAAACGTGCCGCGGGAAAGGGACGATTAAGCTGGACGCTTTGCTTCGCAGTGCAGAAGCAATAAGTATTGAGCATGGATGCCTGACTATTGGTGTCTATTATGATACCCAGGCAGTGATGATGGCTAAAGAGCTCGATAACCCCATCAGCAGAAGGTTTCTTGAGGACGCAGTGCTCAAGGTTATAGGAGCTCGTTACAAGGTTGAGTGCGCCCATAAGCCAAAAGACAAGCGGACTGCACCCCCTTCAGGTCACCTCGTTCGCTCTGCTATAAGTGAGTTCAATGCCAGGCCCAGCGTGCCTCCCAGGCAGGATAACCAGCAGCCCTGACTCCAGCCTATCTCTAACCTTCTTTCATTAGAGCGTCCAATCCAATAAACTTATCCTTATCATTTCTCTCAGGATGTGCGAAATATGATGAACCAAAATATGCTGCGTCAGGCACAGCAGCTCCAAGCAAAAATGGCAAAAGTCCAGGAAGAGTTGAAAACACTAACCGTGGAAGGGACTTCGGGCGGCGGTGTAGTAAAAGTTACCGCAAATGGGCATCAGGAAGTCATTTCAATAACGATAGATAAAGAAGTAGTTAAGCCTGAAGACGCAGAGATGCTGCAGGACCTGGTGTTGGCTGCGGTCAAAGATGCCATAGAGAAATCGAAAGTTCTCGCATCATCTAAATTAGCTGTGCTGACAGGCGGCATGAAAATCCCCGGGATGTAGCCCCTGATCTAAATGGAACAAAACAATAACAATCATCTAGCCGAGCCGGTAGCAAGGTTGATCGATGAGTTCAATAAGCTGCCTGGCATTGGCCCCAAGAGCGCACAGCGTCTGACGTATCACCTTGTGCGTATGCCGGCTGAACAGGCACAGGCGCTCGCTGAAGCGATCCTTTCGGTAAAGAACAGGATTACTTCATGCTCAGAATGCCAGAACATAACCGAGCATAACCCATGCTCGATCTGCTCTGACGTCAAGCGCGACCATACCCGCATATGTGTGGTTGAAGAGCCGCTCGATGTGCTGGCCCTTGAGCGCACACATGCATACAAGGGCATGTACCACGTACTTCACGGCGTAATATCTCCTATGAATGCCATTGGCCCTGACGATCTGAAGTTGCGTGAGCTCGTCTCACGGCTTAAAGGTGGTGTTGTTACAGAGCTTATCCTAGCCATTAATCCGACACTTGAAGGTGAGGCTACAGCCACGTACATCCAGCGCTTATTTGCTCCGCTTGGCATTCAGCTTTCGCGCCTGGCCAGAGGATTGCCTGCGGGCAGTGATCTGGAATATGCGGATCTGATTACACTTACGCGCGCTATTGAAGGCAGGCAAAAGATTTAGCATGCCGCAAGCGCACCTCTATCGTTCCGAAGCAGTCATTCTTAAGCAGATGTCCCTTGGTGAAGCGGATAGGATTCTCACACTATTCACGCCTTTATACGGTAAGGTGCGAGCCGTCGCCAAGGGTGTGCGCAAACCGACCAGCCGCATGAGCGGCAGTGTGGAGCCGCTTACACGTGCAAACATGCTGCTGTCTAAGGGGAAAGACCTTGATGTCGTCTCGCAGGCTGAGCCCATCGATGTATATATGGCGGTGCGTGGAGACCTGGAAAAGACATCTACATCGTTTTACATGGCTGAGCTGATAGACGCCTTCACGATTGAGCAGTCTGAAAACCGCTCGCTTTATCGTCACCTTGTGAACAGCCTGGAAACCCTGTGCGATTTGAAAAATGATGGACTTGGCAATATTCGCGAATTTATACTCCTGCGTGCCTCCTACGAATCCGGCCTTCTAAATATGACAGGCTATCGTCCGCAGATTCACAGATGTATTGAGTGCGGTCTTGTCCCGCAGGGCAGCGTATCTTTCAGCGCCAGTGGAGGTGGGCTTATCTGCCAGCGGTGCCGCAATAAACAAACCGTAACGCGCCCACTGAGCGTCGGCGCGCTTAAGATGCTTAATCTGCTTGAGGAGGGCGGATTTGCTTTTCTGAAAAAGCAGCCCTTTCAGGAAGATATTTCGCTAGAAGTGGAGTCATTGCTTAGACAGTACATCTGGTATCTACTTGAGCGTAATCTAAAGAGCACCTCTTTTATGGACTCTGTACGCCGTGGTGTCTCAATGGATAGGTTTGAGTACACCGGCCAATAATTCTCTCTTCATGACATTCCTCTGCGAATTGTGTTTTTATTAGTGAACTGGAACGTTATGAAAAACATCTCTTTATTAGTGGCTATATTGGGAATACTTCTCCCGTTGGTAGCATGCGATACAGCTACCGCCGAGCCAACAGTCACTGCGACCGAGACCTCTGAACCGATTGCAACAGTGACCGCAACTGCAACTCCTACACAGGTAGCTACAGCGACTCCTATAAATACCATCCCCAAACCTTCCGCGGCTGTCTTGGTAATAGATGGGAACGAGCAAGTTGCAGGCATAGGCACATATTGCTGGATGATTGGGGAGAGGGGTTTATGTGCGGACTATTTAGGCGTTATTACACCAAAAGTGCTTCTCGAAATCGAATCGCCAGTAACAGCTACGCTTCGTTTGCCTATTACACAGGCTCCATCAAGGATTTCCCTGACGGCGATTCAAGTATCAGATGCAGATGAGATGAAGGCTGACAGGATTGATGAACGCATATGGTATGCCCATGAGCTGGAGGGACAGCAGTTGATGGTTATTCTTTCCGCCGAACAGAAAGTGGATATCGATTTAAGCCGCGGTCTTCAGGTTCTTAATCTGATGACGGCACGGGAAGGTTATGGGGATGTGGTTTACGGTTTCTTGATTGATGTGAAATAAGCTACTGGGGTTTCTTGTTAGATTGATTATTTATCTCAGGTATGTCCGTATCTGTTAGCCTTTGGTTGATGGCTTCACGTGCTTTAAATCCGAGGGTTCGATATTCGCTGGTGATGGTTTCCAGCTCTTTATCTCTGAGCTCTTCCAGGTCCAGGAGTGCGTCATGTGCGGCTTTAGTAGTCCTTATCAGCTCATCTAGCTTTATCTGAATTGCCCTGCTGTCTCTGTTTTGAGTGTGCTGTAACAAGAAAACCATTAAAAAGTTACTATGGTCGTGGTGGTGTTCATGATCAATTGCCATGTGTCACTAAAGCCAAATAATGGCCCCGTAGCTAACCTCAAGAAGATTGAGGCGAGAGCTAAAGCAAATACGAGTGGGTGGCCGGTACTTTTCGAGACCAATCTTGCAAAGCGTGCAAAAATTGAAGCGTGATACATTGTTACCTCTGTATTGAGTTACTACTAAAAGCAGTTAACGCAGTCGGCAGACTCTTTGTATTTATATAGAAAGCTTACCAATGCAAAGGCTTTTTATGGTGGGATGCTTAAATGCTGACGTTACGCTGTTACCAGGTATTTCTTTCTTGCTTCAGCCCATTGTTGGAGTCTCTCAGGGTTCTTAATAAGGATCATCCAGCTTTCCGGCAGATCGTCGAATGGAGACCTCAATGGTCCGCAATTCTGGTAACCGGACATATTCCAGTCGGTCTTGACGATTTGTGAGTTGTACATAGAAAACTGATCTGTAAGGTCAGGCCATATGTAGCTGATAACGTCGCCGATATCTTTTCTAATCTGGACAATCTTTTCTCTGTCGTCTTTCTGGATAGCATTTATCAGAGCCACCAGAGGTTCAGGCCACGGTGAGTTTGTCCACAATGCGGATATCCTGCCTGGAGCAGTCTGGTGTGCTTGGATAGCCGTTAAACCTGAAGGGATGAAATTAACCTGGTGGGCGGCTACACGCATGTGATCCATCATCCTCTGCGTTCCGTAGCCCATTACATTGGCGATAACCGTAGGCGCCGATATGCCGATGCCCTGCCAGAACTGGACAGGGAAGTCGAACTTGAAAATCCTAGGGTCCGAGTGGAGCACAATCGGCATCTCCGGCACAGCCTCACCTAAATCACCAAAGAACTGTACGGCAACCTCTATTGTTGGAGTTTGCCACATAGGGAGCCCCATGTAAGCGCAGGATGCGCCTAGGCCTCTCACCCTGTTCAATTCATTTATGGCTTCTTTTGTGCCTAGCGCTGTAGACCCTGCATAAACAGGCACCCGCTTCTTCACAGTTTCTATGGCGGCCCCGAGAAACTCGCGCTTTTCATCCCAGGTCAAACCCATCCCCTCACCGACAGTGCTTGCCAGTGCCAGACCACCTACACCTGAGCGGACCTGTTTCTCGATCATCTCGATAGTTCTTGGAACATCTACCGAGCTGTCCTCGGACCATCTGCTCTGATTATCCCTTGAAGGAGTCGGAGGTATTGAAATTACGCCTTTGATGTCTTTTGCACTTAAGGTCATATTCGGCCACCTGTGTTTAGATTGTCCGCAGTATATCCCTTATTAAAAATAGAATAAATACCCTGATATTGGCGAGTTAAGTGTTTACGCCTTGACACTTCCGTCATGCGCTAGGAACATTAAGTCATGTCTTTTGACTCTCCGAAACTCCTGTCTCGTTTTACCCGCACCGTTATGCTGGTCCTCCTGATAATCGCAGTACCATTTTTCTACGTCACATTTACGATGTGGAATGCATTCAATTCAGAGAGTCTGTATAACTACGGCTTCTCACGGTATGATGCGGACCAGGTTACGGGTATAGACAATGCACAGCTGAAACTGGCAGGACGTGATTTAGTCAAATACTTCAGTGATGACCGCTTATACCTGGATACAAAGGTAGTTGTAGACGGGCAGTCACAGCCTCTTTTCAACGAGCGTGAGATATTGCACATGCGCGATGTTAAATCGCTGGTGGTGTATCTTTTGCACTGGGGTTTATGGGCATTCGCGGCCTACATAGCCTTTTTTGTTGTCGCAGGTTATATGCTCTGGCAAAAACACATGCTGGTGATTCTAAGCAGAGGATTCTTCTGGGGCGGTATCATAACGATTTTTATGCTTGCAGCTATCAGCGCTTCCGCAGTGATTGGCTTTGATGCGGTATTTACAAAATTTCACACGATAAGCTTTTCAAATGACCTGTGGCAATTGGACCCAAGGCTAGACCACCTGATCCAGATGTTCCCGGAAGAGTTTTTTAGAGACGCGGTCCTCCTCGTGGGAGGGATATGCATTCTGATGTCCCTAGTTTTTGGCGGCATCGCGCACAGATACCTACGTAATAAAGGTGAAAGCGTTTCGCTTCTGGCTGAAATGCGCTCGCATCGAGAGTAGCCTAAAAGAAAAGCTGCTTGGCTTTTAGAACCCCGGGCGTCGGTCTCTCGAAAACCCACCCATGCTGCGTACGCCTTTAGAGTATCCAGGCCTTGGTGCTGGGCGTATTCCGCCTGATGATCTGGACGGCGGCCTTCTTCCATCTCTGTTTTCATAGCGTCTGTCTTGTCTTGGAGGGGGCGGAGCGCCCGGTCTGGGTAGTATCTGTACCATGCGGTCTTTACCTTCGCCGGTCGATTCTGTGAAGACATAAGTGTGGTTTGCCAGCGTCATATGTACAATGCGTCGTTCGGAAGGAGGCATCGGTGGCATTACCATTGATGCGCCTGATGACGCCACGCGGTCAGCCATGCGGTTCGCCATACCTCGCAGTGAGGCATATCTGCGCTCGCGGTAGCCTTCAACATCCAGTATTATAGTTGCATGGGCATCTTTGTTGTTGTGGTTGTAAAGAAAATTAACCAAGAATTGAAGTGAGCTGAGAGTTTCCCCCCTGCGGCCGATAAGCAGGCCTGAATCGTCACCCTCAATATTGAAAGAGACGTTCATTCGTGCCTCGTCTTTTTCATCAGGCTGTATGTCCTGAAGCGTTACCTTAGCGGTTACACCAATAGCGCTCAGGATGGTAGTGAGAATTTCTTTCGCCTTTTTGCTGAGTTCAGTCTCAGCTACTCCGGCGACACTTACAGGCTGGCGGTCAGGGTCTTCAGGTGGCTTTTCCGGGAATCGTGGACGTTCTGCTTGCGGAGGCCTTTTGTCTAAAGGGCGCTCGGAACGTTCTGGTCTTTCCGTCCGCTCCGGTCTTTCTACTGAACGTTCGGTTCGTTCTGCGGGACGTTCTGCTCGTTCAGCAGCCTTTGGAGTACTAGAGGCATTTAACCGGGAGACTTTTACGCGGGCAGGCTCAGCGCCTATTCCCAGTATTCCCGCCTTGCCCTTTGTTATTACCTCGGTCTCTACCTCGTCTCTCTTGGCGTCGAGTTCCCTGAGAGCCAATTCGATCGCTTCCTCCGCTGTCTTTGCTGATATCTCTATCTTGTCCATCTTTTGATGTCTCCTTACTTGGAGGGGGCATTATTGCTCGATTATCATTTTTAGCGTCAATCACAGCCGGAACTGGTGTGCGCTTTTGAAACATAGTCGCGAGCCCGCCCCATCCGGTTACGAAATATTGAATAATCATGCGAATTATGTTGGATACAGTCCAGAATATAGCCAGGCCACTGGGCGATGTGAGAGCTATGAAACCGAACATTACAGGCATCATCCACAGGAACATTTGGTTCTGCTGTTGCTGCTGCGCGTTCGTGTTGGGCATCGCAGTCATCTTTTGAAGTCCCCACGTGCTTGCGGCAACGATTATGGGCAGAATCGGAATTACTCCAGTATCGCTAAATCCCAGATCAAGCCATAAAAAAGTGCCTTTGATTGGGACAGCTGTATGCACCAGGGGCAGCCAGCTATAAAGGCTCTGAGATAGCTTCACAAGCTCTTCAGGTTGGGTAGGTAGGACTTGCGTGATAGCTGAATAAAGACCTATCCACACAGGCATCTGAATAAATAGAGGCCCCAGACAGCTTATTGGATTTACTCCGGCTTCGCGGTACAGTTTGAAAGTTTCCTGGCTGATCTTCTGTTTGTCCTTGGCGTATTTCAGCTGTATTTCTTTTAACTTTGGCTGGAGAGCCATCATCTTCTTTGTTGAGTGCAGCTGTTTTAGAGTGATAGGGAGGAATACTACCGTTACCAGGATGGTAAATATCACCAGTGCAAAGAAGAAATTATGACCGAGGAGGCTGTATATCAATACCAGGATATTGATGAAGGGTCTGACAATTACTTCGTTCCAGATTGTGCCAATGAAACCCAAGTTAATTCCTCTTTATGGAGCTGTGTGTTCCCACAGCAATTTTCGCTGCGGGACGTCAAGCGCAAAATAGTCACCGTCGATGTTCGTAAAGTATACAATCTTATCCTTTACATTTAGAGGTGCAATGACTGAGGATCTGGCGTTCTTATCCCAGAAGAAATGCGGGCCGCCGTCAGGATTAGAAATATCGAACGCGTGAACACGGCCCTTTTGATTGCCGTAGTTTACGGTAGCGACTATGAGTGTTTTGTCTACGATGACCGGTGCTGTTCTTGCCGGCCCAGTTAGTAGATATCGCCACTTTAGATTTCCTGTTGCAGCATTGATCGCGTAAAGGTAGTTGTCCATTCCTGCAACGTATAAGACGCCATCGCTAATGATGGGACGCGCCCAGAACCACTTGTCTGCCTCTATAGGCTTGCTCCAAACCTGATCCTTGGTTACTACGTTTACGGCATACATCTTATTGCCGAACGTCCCAAAATACGCTACGTCATTCACTATTAATGGCGTCATGTTTATGGAGCCTTCAACCTCGGTGATAACCTGAACATCTCCGCTGGTCTTCGGATCCAGAGATACGAGCTTTCCAGACGTGTCGCCTACGTAAAGGCGTCCCTTGTAGAGGGCCGGCGCAGCCCATAGTTCAGCGCCTGCATTATATGGCTTGCTCCATTTTGGTGTCCCATTGGATACGTCAATGGCGTACAAATTGTGGTCGACTGAAGAGATATATATGGTATCGCTTACGAGGAGCAAATCATCGTTGATACGGCCAAAGACAGTGGTTGTCAAAAGATCTGCATTGGCGAATGTCTTAGGGTCTAATTTAACGATTTGACTGTCTCGCTGATTGGCTAACCTCGCTGTGATCAGCATGGACGTTTCATTGACGAATAACGGAGTCGAATAGGAAGCATTTGAAATATTCTTATCCAATTTTTTTGGGGAGAATGAAAGATATACAGGTCGTCCCTTGTCATCTACTTCTGGGTTTCCTGCAGAATTTAATTTTGGCTTTGGGTTGCCGCTTTGTGGATTGAGTCCTATCAACCCGTCTTTTAATGTGAACGCGTATAGAGTGCCGTTGTTGACTATCGGTCCAGCCCACCCCTGTGCGGACTTGACTTTTGTGCAGGATGATGCAGCAAAAGCACATAAAAGTAATATGAGCAGAAGCCCAAGCTTCGGACTGATGACAAAAACTCTATTTATAGTTTTCAATGAAAACAACTCCATAAAATATCCTGGGTCTACCGGACAGGGTCGTACCCGCCTTTGCTGAACGGGTTGCATCTGAGCAGTCGCCACGCCGCCATGCCTGCGCCCTTAAAGAATCCGTATTTTTCGATCGCATCCGACGCGTAATGAGAACAGCTTGGTTCGTACTTGCACCTGGGCAGTATTGTTGGAGATATGGCTTTCTGATAAAAGATTATCAATGCAAGAGCGGGCTTCATAAACATGCTTAAAGCTTTACCAGTACCCCTGCTTTGCCAAGCAATTGGCCGAATTCTAATTTTACGTCTTCAAACCTAGCTGTTGCGATTGCCGGTTTGGCTATAAATATAAAATCCCAGAGCTTATTGACGTCAGACGCTCTGGCGAGTTCACGCAGCCTGCGCTTTACGTGATTTCGCTCTACGGCACCGCCAACACTTTTGCTTACTACGAAACCGAACCTTGTGTCCGATTCGGCTCCAGGAGCATATCGCAGGACCAAAAATTTCCCGTGGACTGCGCGGCCTCTCCGCATAGTTGCAGTGAAGTCTTGCTGCTTTTTAATCCAGGGGTACTTTTTTATGGTTGAAACTGCTGGGGGCTCTTGGAGAAGCGCCATCAGACGGTCAGCCGAGCGCGTCCCTTTTGGCGGCGTCTCTTCAATACTTCGCGGCCGTCACTGGTTGACATTCTGTGGAGAAAGCCGTGAACCCTTACTCTATGTTTCTTTTTTGGTTGCCATGTTCTTTTGGGCACGAATAGCCTCTTATCTGGAAAATCGCTTTAAGTATAGATGGCGCTACTGCTAATGTCAAAGCTGATGACTGTTTTAGACGGGGCAGGCTAGAACTGTGTAACGCCTGTGAAGTTCCAGTCTTTGATTCGCAACGCTGGCACATGGTTCGCTGCAAACATTGTGCGGACTATCCTTGACTTGTTTCCCACTTCTACAACATTGTTCATAGCTTCAAGATAGCTCTGCGTGAACCTCAGGTTTTTGACTGGTCCTTTTATCTTGCCATTTTCTATCAGAAATGTCCCGTCCCTTGTAACTCCCGTTATGGTAACGGTGAGTGGGTGTACGGGGCGCGTATACCAGAACCGTGTGACCAGCAGTCCGCGTTCAACATGGCCGATCATTTCCTCGATGCTGGAGCTTCCAGTGTTCATGATCATGTTCGCAGGCGACGGCCCCCAGTATGAGTCGCCGGGCGGCAAGCCGTGGCCTGTTGAAGTAGTACCTTCCCTGGCGGCAGTCGTAAGGTCATAGCAGTACCCTTTAGCGATTCCGTCCGTGATCAGATTGACCTTCCGTTTTGGCATTCCTTCGAGGTCAAATGGTGTGACAACTCCTCGGCTGTCCAGCGCGTCGTCCCAGATGGTTATGTTTGAACCCATCACCTGTTTACCAATAGCGCCCGACATGAAGCTGCGTTCTTCCTGGACAGCGAGCGCGCCGAATGATAAGTAGCCAAAGAAATCCAGAATATCGCAGACGCAGTACGGTTCCAGCACGACTTCGTATTTGCCTGGAGGCACCTCGAGCAGTTCACTGCCAATGGTTGCTCTGTGTATCGCTTCCTCTGCGATCGCATGTGCATCTATGTTCGATACGTCCGTCTCGAGTCGGTCTGCATATCCAGAGCCAGCAGGCGATTGTACGACCGCGGTCATCTCCGCAAGCGATGTTGAATAAAATCCTCGGTTATTGTTGGAGTTGCTGTACCCAACACTGTACGAACCTGTTGAAAAAGTGCCAGCCGCTACGAGCTTCCCCTCCTCGGATTCGCTGCACACAATAGATACCGCAGACGCCCGCTGGTCTGGGCCGGTTTCCACTGTTTTTATGAAATAGCTTTTTGAAGCCCACAATCGCTGAGGCATGGAAAGCGCCGATAGGTCTGGGTTTTCCGGCAGCAAGCGTGCCGCTGCCGTCGCTCGTTCCACAGCGACTCTGATCGCTGCTTCACTCAAGTCGTTGGTGGAAGCGACGCCGCTGCGCTTGCCGATTATGGCCTGGACTATCAGGTTGTTGTTATGTTCCTGGACATTCTGGTGAATAATGTTGTTCGCGTATCTCGTGAGCGCAGAATCGTTCTGGAAGAAAACGGCAGCGGTATGGTCAGCCTTCGAGTGTTTATGGACTAGGTCGGAAACTTTGTGAAACTCTGAATCAAGCGGCATATAACCCCTCAGTCAGTCTTATCTTTAGCGGATTCGGGTGAAGAAGTGACCTGCTTTATTCTACGCTCCAATTCTGAGCGTATCATCGTAATCCTGTGCCCACAGGCGGCGCACCGCAGTGCGACATCGGAGCCCAGGCGTGTAACTTCCCAGTCGTTCGTGCCGCACGGGTGACCTTTTTTCAAGTGGAGATGGTCGCCAAGCTGAAACGTTACTACCACGGCCCCGCCTGACTATTTTTTGAGCGCTGGCAGTCTTGCAGCGTTGATCTTGTCTCGCAAATCGACTGCTACTTTTCTTGAAGCCTCTGCGAAGTCGTTGCCTTTTGAAGCATATATGGTCTGGCGAGATGAGTTAAGCATCAGGCCGCCGCCGAGCGAATCTACACCGAATCTAATAGATGTCTCAAGGTCCCCTGCTTGCGCTCCGACGCCTGGTATCAGGATTGGCATGTCCTGGCATATCTTGCGTATTTCGCCGATCGCTTTCGGATCGGTAGCTCCGGCAACGAGGCCGATATTCCCATTGCGGTTCCACTTTACTGTTGTGCGTGCTACCAGTTCAAACAGGGGCATTTTTGTGCCTTTAACTAAGACTGTTTGTTCTTGAAAATCAGCTGCGCCAGGGTTTGAGGTCCTGCACAGCACTAGTACACCTTTATCCTTGTATTCCAGGAAGGGTCCGACTGAATCGCTGCCCATGTATGGGTTAACGGTTACGGCATCAAGCCCAAGCATGTCGAATAGCCTGCTTGCATAAAATCGTGAGCTGTTTCCAATATCCTCGCGTTTGGAGTCGCCTATCACCGGTATGCCTTTGGCATGCGCTAGTGCTACTACTTTTGTGAGGGCGTCTAATCCCTCATTGCCCAGTGCCTCGAAGAATGCCAGGTTAGGCTTGTAGCAGCAGACCAGGTCGCTTGTCGCGTCGATTATTTTGGTGGTGAAGGTTGCCACGTCGATTTGGGGCATTAAAGCTTTGTCTGGGTCTAACCCTACGCAAAGCAGAGAGTTGTTCTTGTTCGCGGCATTGGTTAGCTTCTCTTGAAATGTGGCCATAGGTTTTGTTTATTATGCCATATCTACTTGTCATCCCTGTGTAAAATCACGCTATGTTGCATGCTCGCCCCATGACCAGAGCCACTTTCATAAGTAGGCCTAATCGCTTTATCGCAGTAGTCGATATAAACGGCGTGAAGACAGATGTGCACGTGGCGAATTCAGGCAGACTCCGTGAGCTTCTGATGCCCGGCCGCACTGTTTACCTCGACGAGGCGGCGGCCGGCTCACGTAGGACGCATTACACGCTGAGCCTCGTTCAGATGCCTTCGGCGCTCGTATCGATAGACTCACGCCTGGCATCATCCCTCGCCGCGGAAGCGTTTAATACAGGTGCGTTTCCCAGGTTCTCTGCATTCCAAAACCTTCGTCGTGAAGTCACGTACAGCGACATCAGGCTTGATCTGATGCTTTCCGGCGGCGATACGTCATGTTATATCGAGACAAAGTGCTCAACGCGGGTGCGAGACGGCGTCGCGATGTTCCCGGACGCGCCCGACTGCCAGAGGCCTGCGCCATCTGCGAGATCTGATTCTCGCGCGCAAGGCCGGCTTTAGGGCAAGCGTTATGTTTGTGATCCAGCGTGACGACGCCATATGATTCGCCCCTAATTGGGAGACCGACCGCGATTTCTGCGAGATGCTGGCGAAAGCATCTAAGAACGGCGTTGAAGTATGTGCATATACCTGCGCTGTGTTCCTGGAAAGCATCGAGATTCAGCGCGAAGTGCCTGTAAACTTCAAAGAAGAATCATGAAGAAGCCGCATACCGAAACACTGAATATTATTTATGACATTCTACTTCAGAGATACGGACCTCAGCACTGGTGGCCTGGCGATACTGCGTTTGAAGTTATGGTCGACGCAGTGCTTACGCAGTCGGCCGCATGGACGAACGTCGAAAAGGCTATCGCTAACCTGAAAGCGGCAGGAATGCTTTCACCTGAGGCGCTCCGCAAAATAGAGGTGGAACGTCTGGCAAAGCTGGTTTATCCGAGCGGCTACTTCAATGCTAAGGCTGCCAAGTTGAAAGCGCTTGTGAACTGGTACGGATCGCAATATGGTGACGACCTTCAAAAATTGAGGAGTCAGCCAGCCCAAGCCTTGAGAGATGAGCTTCTGACTGTATACGGCATCGGTGAAGAGACAGCCGATTCTATTCTCCTTTACGCTGTCGATAAACCATCGTTTGTGATAGATGCTTACGCGAGGCGCATCTTTCAACGATTGGGAATCATTCCCCCAAACGACACCTATGCGGACTGGCGTGATTTGTTCATGGAGAATCTGAAGCCTGAAGTTAAAAAATTTAAGGAGTACCATGCGCTTGTAGTCCGCCATGGCAAAGAGGTCTGTTTTAAGCGAGAGCCTGACTGTGTTTCGTGCTGTTTGCGTGAGATATGCAGCACTGGTAAGCGGAGCGCAAATTAATCATTCAATTCTTCGGCTGTCGGCACATTGAAGGTTTTTGCCCACGATTCCAGGTTTGCTTTGGTGACATGAAAGGTGTCTGGCGGTAACGTTTCGTTACGTAATCTCAGGCGTCTGCGTAGCTCGTTTAGCGGGACATCCAGGTAATGTAACTTTGTCTTTGCCCCTAAGGATGAGGCTCGTTCCCTATAAATATTCCGCTCGCTGCGCGACCAGAAGCCATTTTCAAGGATTACGTTCACGCCTAGGCTGAGCGCCCGGGCCGCGACTTGCCATTGTACTGCATCAACAGCGTGGCGTCTTGCCGTATCGTAACCGTCGCCAACTATGCGGTACATCCACTCGTCAGGCGATAGGCGTAATGCAGGAAGCTCGCTTTCGAGTTGTTTGCCTAGCGTCGTTTTGCCTGAGCACGGCAGTCCGCAGATTAAATGTAGAGTCGCCACTGTGGTTCAGGATTCCGATGGCTTAGTTATGCGATGCTCGATTTTTTCAGCTTTGTCGTAAACCTGGCGTAAGTTCTCGGCACGATACGGCAGTTCGGGGTGCTTGAGTGTGAATACTTCAAGCGTTCCGTAAGAATCCATAAATTGCCAAACACGGCCTACACCTTTTAGCATCCATGGTTCTTTAACGGTAACGCAAGTGATTTCAGTGAGAGGTATTTCGTATCTCGTCACGATAAACAATCCCCTTCTGATAATCAGGTGAGTATCGGTTAACGTTGTCCTGGCTCTGCG
Organism: Dehalococcoidia bacterium; assembly: GCA_009692825.1. Classification (GTDB taxonomy): domain Bacteria; phylum Chloroflexota; class Dehalococcoidia; order SHYB01; family SHYL01; genus SHYL01. The sequence continues at coordinate 17,936 of SHYL01000015.1, forward strand.
GCTTCGCGCCCAGGAAAATAGCGCGAACACCATCATTACGAGAGACATCGTCGCAAGCTTACCTACTGGATCGTTTACATTTGCATCATTCTTAATGTCCACGAAATAGGAAAGGATAAATATTCCCAGGAACCACATAAGCATTCCCGGAATCCACGTGGGTCGGTCCTCGAAAATGATACGCTGCTTCTGCGACTCGACTGTCATATCTCTCCACCGTTACCGAGCAGATTTTTCCTCATATTATCAAATCCTATCTGATTTCGCTTCGTACGTACGTTTAGCTTGGTATAATTGGCAAACGTTGAAGCGTCAACAGAGGGTGCATGGAACTCAAAGGTAAAACAGCTTTCGTTACGGGCGGTGCGAAGCGTGTCGGCCGGAGCATTTCACTGAGGCTTGCCAGGGGCGGCGCGAACGTCGTCGTAAACTACCGCAGCTCTATTAAAGAAGCCGAATCTCTGCTCGAAGAGATTACTAAGCTTGGTTCAAAAGCCATCGCTCTCCAGGGTGACGTTTCAATCGCAGCTGATGTAAGTAAGATGGTGTCAGCGGCGGCCAGGCAATTCGGCTCTATAGACATACTTATTAACAATGCGGCGATTTACCCCAAAACACCTTTCGATAAGCTCACTGAACATGACTGGGACACCACGCTGGATACTAATCTCAAAGGCCCATTCCTGTGCTCTAAGGCTGTCGGCGACCTTATGCTTAAAGGCAGCGGCGGCAAGATAATAAACATCGCAGATTGGGCAGGCATACGTCCGTATCTAGACTACATGCCGTACTGTGTCTCGAAGGCAGGCGTAATTGCACTGACGAAAGCGCTTGCTATTACGCTTGCGCCGAAGGTGCAGGTGAACTGCATCGCGCCTGGGCCTATCATGCTCCCCGACGACCTTTCAGAAGAGGAGCGGAACGAAGTCTTCGCGAAGACGCCGCTAAAACGAGTCGGCGCGCCTGAAGATATAGCGGAAACAGTTGCTTTCTTGGTTCAAGGGTCTGATTTCATAACTGGCGCCGTCATACCAGTCGACGGCGGCAGGCTCATCGCTTAGCTGAAGAGGATGGTGAAAATGGCTGAGAATTTTAAGGTAACCAAAGCTATCGACTTCTGCTACGGCCACCGCCTTCGAGATTATGATGGGAAGTGTAAGAATGTGCATGGGCACAACGGCCGCGCGGAATTTGATCTCACATCCGCTAAGTTGGACAAGCGCTCCATGGTCGTGGACTTTTCGGACATTGCTGATGCTATGAGAAACTGGATAAACAATAATCTCGATCACGCTATGCTGATGCGTAAAGACGATCCTATGCTTCCGATATTTAAGAAAAACAAACAGCCTTGCTACGTGATGGACAATAATCCCACAGCTGAATCGATAGCCAAGCTTCTATTCGATAAGGCGAGTGAGCATGGTTTCCCGGTAGCAGAGGTACGCATGTGGGAGACGCCTACGTCCTTTGCAACTTATAGAAAACAATAGGTATCATGCATTTGTCATTTCTTTAATCGTTCTCAGGCACGCTCATTGGTGCCTGATTAGGAATACCTGATGTCCGATTTTATCGTCGTAAAAGGTGCGCGAGAGCACAACCTCAAAAATATAGATGTAAAGATTCCACGGGATAAGCTCGTCGTAATAACCGGCGTATCCGGCTCCGGCAAGAGCTCGCTTGCCTTCGACACGATTTACGCTGAAGGCCAGCGCCGCTACGTCGAGTCGCTGTCGGCGTATGCTCGCCAGTTCCTGGGACGTATGGAAAAGCCGGACGTAGACTACATAGAAGGCCTTAGCCCTGCTATATCCATCGACCAGAAGGGCGTCTCGCACAACCCGCGTTCCACCGTCGGCACAGTTACAGAGGTTTACGACTACCTGCGACTATTGTTCGCGCGCGTTGGCAGGCCTCATTGCCCCAAGTGCGGCCGGCCTGTCGAACGCCAGACGGTCCAGCAAGTTGTTGACGCTGTGCTTTCACTGCCTCAGAACACTCGCTTCATGGTCATGGCTCCGATGGTCAAAGACATGAAGGGCGAGTACAAAGAGGTCTTCGAGGACGCCCGCAAAAAAGGCTTCGCGAGGGTGCGTGTGGACGGCAAGGTTAGCGAGCTTACTGAAGAATTCAGCTTGGATAAGTTCAAGCGCCACAGCATAGAGATTGTGGTCGACCGCCTGGCCATCACGTCAACCATCGAAAAGACGCGTATCGCCGATTCCGTGGAAACGGCCCTCAAAATGGCAAAGGGTATCGTCCTGATAAATGTTGTGGACGAATCCGCCGCTAAAGCAGCGAAGCCTGGCTCACAGCCGAAGCAGGATGACCGTCTGTACTCCGAGCATTTCGCCTGCGTGTATTGCAACATCAGCTTGCCCGAGATTGAGCCGCGCACCTTTAGCTTCAACAATCCGCATGGCGCATGCCCTGAATGCACAGGCCTCGGCCATAAGCTGAATGTAGATCCTGACCTAGTCATACCAAACAGAGGGCTATCTCTGGCAGAAGGCGCGATTTTGCCCTGGCAGCGCACTGGCCCAGCCACTGGATGGTACATGGGGGAGCTTGAGAGCTTTGCAAAAGAGGCGGGGATACCGCTTAATAAGCCGGTTAAAGATTTATCAAAAGATCAATTGCACATGGTTCTTTTTGGAGAAACAGGCAAGGATGAACCTGAAGAGATGCTTCAACAGGCAGGTCCGAAAAACCGTGGAAGATGGGGGCGGCACCGCCGTCACCACCACTGGAACCGCGGATTCGAAGGCGTCATCCCGAACCTCGAGCGTCGGTACAAAGGCACCGAATCAGACTATATCCGTCAGGAGATCGAGCGGTACATGACCGCTACCCCTTGCGAAGCCTGCGACGGCAAACGCTTGAAGCCTGAAAGCCTGGCAGTGACCATCTCTGACAAGAATATCGTTGATATCTGCGATATGTCTATCACGGCGGCTGTGGAATGGGCGCGGTCGTTATCTGGCGCCTTGGCTGGTTCCAACGGTAAGTCTGCAAAATCTGCCCCGCAGCTCAGCCAGCGCGAGCTTATGATATCTGATCAGATTCTTAAAGAGATCAACTCGCGCCTCAAGTTCCTTGTGGACATCGGTCTCGACTATCTCACCGTAAGCCGTACCGCAAGCACCCTCTCCGGCGGCGAAGCCCAGCGCATACGTCTCGCGACGCAGATCGGCAGCGGTCTCATGGGCGTGCTGTACGTCTGTGACGAGCCGTCCGTTGGCCTGCACCCCGCGGACGATTACCGTCTCATACAGACGCTAAAGCGTCTGCGTGACCTCGGCAATACCATCATCGTTGTCGAGCATGACGAAGCCATCATGCGCCAGTCTGATTGGATCGTTGATCTCGGTCCCGGCGCTGGGGAGTATGGTGGACGCATCGTGGCAGAGGGCACAATCGATGACATACTTCGCAGCGAAACATCCCTTACCGGCGCATACCTAAGTGGCAGAAAGACGATTCCACTGCCGAAAGAGCGCAGGAAAGGCAACGGCAAGAGTCTCGTAATCAAAGGCGCGAAAGAGAACAATCTCAAGAATATCGATGTTGTAATCCCGTTGGGCAAGCTTGTCACCATAACAGGTGTATCTGGGAGCGGAAAGAGCACGCTTATTGCGGACATTCTTTATAAACGTTTAGCCCAGCATTTCTACAGGGCTAAAGACAGGCCCGGCAAGCATACAGATATCAAAGGGTTAGAGCATCTCGATAAGATCATCAACGTGGACCAGTCGCCCATCGGCCGCACGCCGCGTTCCAACCCTGCGACTTACACCGGGGCATTCACGTCCATCCGGGAGATGTTTGCAAGCGTTCCAGATGCTCGTGCGCGTGGCTATGAGGCCGGTAGGTTCAGTTTTAATGTCAAAGGGGGTCGCTGTGAAACATGCAGTGGCGCCGGGTACATCGAAATCGAGATGCAATTCATGCCGAACGTCACGGTTCCCTGCGAAGTATGCGAAGGCAAGCGATACAACCGCGAAGCACTGGACATAATGTTCAAAGGCAAGAATATATCCGATGTTCTGAACATGACCGTCGACGAGGCATATAACTTCTTCGAGAACATACCGAAAGTTAGAAGCAAGCTTGAGACGATGCGAGACGTTGGTCTTGGCTACATTCGCCTCGGTCAGCCGGCCACCACAATGTCTGGTGGCGAGGCGCAGCGCATCAAGCTCTCAACAGAGCTTTCGAAGCGCAGCACAGGCATGACGCTGTATATCCTGGACGAGCCGACAACAGGCCTCTCTTTTGAAGACGCGGCGGCTTTATTGAAGGTTCTTCAGAGGCTCGTGGATGCTGGAAACAGCATCGTTCTCATCGAGCACCACCTGGACCTGATTAAATGCTCCGATTGGCTTATCGATCTTGGTCCGGGCGCTGGCGATAAGGGCGGGAAGATAGTAGCTGAGGGTACGCCCGAACACGTTGCCAATGTTGCCGGTAGTTTTACTGGTCAGTATCTGCGCCCGCTTCTGCACATGGATAAGGTTACCAGCGAAAATGGAAAGCCGAAGAAGCCAGTGCTGGCAGGCAAAAGATAATAATCCACTGCTAAAATATTCCCATATTACTTTTATGAGGCTGATTAATGCTCTACTACACTGAAGAATATAAGGGTCACCACCTCGCGGGTAAGCCTGCCAGTCGCGAAATCGATTTGATGATGGGCAAACCATATAAATATAGTCTCACGGTTTCACGCGGTAAGGAAGAGCTTTCTACTCTTTCCATTACTGCGAGCCCTGAAGACATTTCCGCTCCTCGCGAAGAGGATAAGGATCTGGTTTCTACGTTCGGCCCAAATAACCTTAACGATTCCGATGAAATCGGCACGCGCGGCTACGGGTTCGGCATAAAATCTGAAGTGTGGGCCAGATTGCGCGAAGCCGCATTGCCTCGTATTCGCCAGACGATCGATTCAGGGAATATCCAGAAGGGCTCAAAGCAAGAGATTGCTTACAAAGACCTGAAGGTAGCCTCTTTAGCGAAATGAAATCCGACCGTTGAGAGCAGAAGAAAGAGTCTCTCAAAGCCAAATG
>SHYL01000016.1 GCA_009692825.1 Dehalococcoidia bacterium
GTGCTCCTTACTCGCGACTCTAAGGGTAAGCTGCACGGGTTCCTAAACATGTGCAGGCACCGTGGCAACCGCATCTGCCGAGCCGATTACGGTAACGCGCCGTCTTTTATGTGCACATACCACGGCTGGACATTCGCGACGGACGGCAAGCTGGTGGGCGTGCCCGGCTACAAGGAAGCGTATTTCGAAGAGCTGGACCGCAGCCAATGGGGACTTGTAGAGGCGGGTCAGATCGATTCTTACAAGGGCATCGTTTTCGCAACGTGGGACAAGCAGGCGCCGACCCTGGCAGATTACCTTGGTGACATGGCATGGTGGCTCGACCTTGTTGTCGACAGGCGTGAAGGTGGCACTGAGGTACTTGGTGGTTCGCACAAGTGGGTACTGCATGCCAACTGGAAATTCGGCGCTGATAACTTCGGCGGCGATGGCTACCATATACCAGTCACGCATGGCTCAACTGGCCTGGCAGGCATCTCGCGCAGGCAGCCGCTCAACCAGAGTATCTACAGTCCTGACAGGCGTACTGTTAGGCCGGGCAACGGCCATGCTGTGCTCGGCGGCTACGACGGCCCCGGACGCAATCCCGCGATGGAATATTCAGGAACAGACCCCATCAGCAACTATCGAATTCAGCACTTGGCTGAAATGGAGAAGAGGATAGGCGAGCTGCACGCCAAGCAGGGTGGCATCAACGTTTCAAACATGTTCCCTAACTTCACATGGCATGGTGCGCCGATGATACGCAATTGGCATCCTCGTGGACCGCGCCAGATGGAAGTATGGTCCTACTGTATCGTTGATAAAGCGGCGCCAGCGGATGTCAAGGATGCTATGAGGCGCAACTACACCAAAACATTTGGTCCTACGGGCGGTCTTGAGCAGGATGATATGAACAACTGGCTGCAATGCACGCAATCCGGCATGAGCCCTGCAGCAAAGCGAGTTGAGATGAATGTGGCTATGGGTCTCAATCACGACCTTAAGTCGGAAATAATGCCTGGCTTGCTCGGCCATTCGCCCAGCGAGGCCAACCAGCGCGCGTTCTATGCCAGATGGCAGGAGATGATGGAAGCTCCGAGCTGGTCGCAGATAAGCATCAGCCCAAGGACAATGAAATAACCTTCAGGAGGACAATATGCCGATAGGATTAGGTCTCGCCAGTTCTCACGCTCCGCCCATGTACATGGGCGAGGAATGGCTTAACAAGCGCGTATTAAATCCTGAGCTCAGGGCTAAGCGCCCGGGCGCTTTTGGGGCGCTAACCCCTGCCGATATTAAAGCTGACTACAAGCGTTTCCGCACGGGCCACGCCGAGCTAAAAAAACAGCTTGAGAAGTACAACCCTGACGCGCTTATCATCATCGCCGGCGATCAGACCGAGACGTTCGACAAGAGCAACAAGGCCAACCTGATGATTTACACGGGTGCTGAGGCCAAAGGCTATAACTCAGGCGCAAACATTAAAGGTCAGCTATCAGAGGAGTACCACGTCAGCCTGAAGTGTGATGTGGAGCTTTCAAAGCTTCTCTTAAAAGAGCTTGTGAAAGACGGCTTCGATATGGCGTTCAGCAATGAGATCAAGCCGCTCGGCAGGGGCCCCGAAAAAGGCATCCCGCACGCCTTCGCAAACCCAATGAATGAGCTGTTATCCCGTCCGGATTTGCCCACAGTCCTTATCTACGAAAACACCTACGACCCGCCCGCGATGATTTCAGCGGCGCGTTGCTATGAACTTGGCGAATCGCTTGCGAGGATACTCAAGAACGACTCGCGGCGCATCGCCATCTATGGCTCAGGCGGACTATCACACGATTCCGGCGGCCCTCGCGAAGGCTGGATCGATGAGCCTCTCGACCACTGGGTGCTGGACCAGATCACGTCCAGCAACGGTAAAGAGCTGAAGCATATGTATGAGTTCGAGTCCATGACGCTGGACAGCGGCACAGGCGAAATCCGCGCGTGGATAACAGTCGTCGGCGCAATGGACTACCTCAAGGCCAAGCCTACCATCGTTGACTATTTCCCGGCCTTCGAAACCATAACGGGCATCAGCTTCGCCTATTGGCAGCCGTAAGCGCCGCACATTTAGGAGGAAGCTATGCTAACCAGAAATGACATCAAAGGCATGATACTCATCATGCACACGCCCTGCAAAGACGGTCAGGAGGGCTGGAGATACGAAAACTCCGTAGACCTGGACCAAACTGCCAAATCAGCGGAAAAGTTTGTGCAGGCGGGAGTTAAGGGAATAGCTCTCTGCGGTACATCCGGCGAATGCTCTGCTTTGCTGTGGGAAGAGAAGAAAGCGTTCGTGGACGCAGTCGTCAAGATTGTACGCCATAGGGTGCCGGTATTCGCGGGCGCTACAGCGCTCGGCACCAAGGAAGTCATCCGCCAGTCGCATGCGCTGCATGATCTGGGTGCCGACGGCACATTCGTGGGCCTCCCTTTGTGGCAGACGCCGACGCTCGAGAATTCAGTCCAGTTTTTTGCCGATCAGGCGGAAGCGTCTCCCAATACTCCCATCATGATTTACGGCAATATAGCCGTGTTCAAGTCCACGTTCCCAACGCTGTTCTGGGAAGGTGTGGCGAAAAAAGCGCCGACTGTCATAACCGCCAAGTATAGCGGCGGCACGAATCTTGCTGAAGACCTCAAAGTCGCAGGGCACCAGATAAACTTCCTGTCCGGTGAAGCCGGCGGTGTGTATAGGGCATATAAAGCTGTAGGCGGCGCCGCTACTGGTTACTGGTCAACTATGGCCGCATGTGGCCCGGAGCCGTTCGTCGCGCTGGCTGACGCTGTTGCGAAGGGCGACGCCGACAGGATCGAATCTATCTGGGGCGATATCAAGGCGCTCCCTGGCTCTTATCCGCCAGATGCGGGTGCCCGCTCAGCCTCATACTACGTTCAGGCGTCCAAGCTGCGCACGAATACCGCTGGCTTCGTGAACGTCGGCCCGTCACGCGCGCCGTATACAGACCTGCCCGAAGAGTGGGCAAAATATGCGGTAGCAGCTGGCAAGTCAGCCGGCGAGCTTGGCCGAAAGTACTCCAAGAACGCTGTCAGCTAAGTTTATTTGGAACACCTTCTCGTTCGTGGTGAGCTTGTCGAATCCATGAACGAGACTCCAGCGTAAAGTAATTCAGAATTCTTACCGTTTTCTTCGTTGTCCTTTACCATTTCTTAATAAAACTCGGGTATAACTTATCTATTAACCGCAATAGGAGACTCGTTTGCTTGCTCAGAAGGAATCTATCTCCCGTTCGCTGACGTCTGGAGTTGCTAGTGGTGCAGTGGGTGCAGTTGTGGCAGCGCTCGCATCCCTGCCGCTCCGCTCTCCTGACGATTCATTCTTCAACACGGGTTCAGTCGTCATCGGCTGCTTGCTTGCGGGACTGGCGTCTGGTTTCCTGTGGCACAGTCTCGCCAGTTTCAGGGCGCGCCAAGTGACGTTTGTTGCGTGTGCAATCGCAGTATTCGTCATAGTGGCGGCGGTGTCGTTCGCCATGGACGCCATGCCGGAGGCGCCTATTGAACATATACCTGGGTTTGTCGTCCCACTGGCCGCGGTTTTGCTGGCGAGCCTCGCAACACTACAGCCGTATTTCTTCAAGGTCTCACGCCAGCGGATTCCAGCCGCTGTTGGCGCGACTGTGGTTGCGCTTACGGTTGGCGTGGCGCTTGCGGGCCAGGGCGACGGCCAGAGCGGCACGCTCTCGTTGGTAGATCTGCCGACAGCTGTTCCTTCAGCGACCGCCACACGCACTCCGGTGCCGACTGCGACGGCTCAGGTCGTCGTTCCGCTGACAACTGCCACTGGGGTGTTGCCAACTCCGACTTTTACTCCCACGCCTAAGCCAACAGGAGCTTATATCGTATCCAGCGCTGAGTCCACGTCTACTTATACGGTGCGCGAAAAGCTGTCCAACTTCCCGCTCCCGAGCGATGCTGTAGGCCACACTGACGCCACTGCTATCACAGGCGAAATCTATCTTGACGGGCGCGTGTCAAGAGTCGGGGTTGACCTGCGCACCTTTACCAGTGACCAATCGCGGCGCGACAGCTACATACGCAACCAGGGCGGTATCCAGTCCAACCGTTACCCGTACGCCGAGTTCACCGTGACGGATGTTGGCCAGCTTTCAGCACAGCTGGTGGATGGCAAGACTGTCACGGGCAAAGTCGCTGGCACGATGAAGATACGTGAGGTGGAGAAGCCCTTTACGTTCGACATTGAGGCGCGCATGGTTGACGGCGGGCTGCAGCTCCACGGTGTCACCGAATTCACCTGGGCCGATTTCAACATACCGCCGCCGAATGTCAGGGGTATCGTTCAGGTTGAGGATAAGGTCAAAATAGAAGTATTGATTGTGGCTAAACAATCCTAGCTGAAAACAGGGTCATAGTAAGAATAGCCCTAGGACGCACGTGGCGGTCTATAGCAGGGACACAGCCGTTTGTATATTCATCCTTGTGCCCGTGCTTAATACAGTCGAAAATACGATACTGAGTCCTGCAAATATGACAGCTCCGACGAGGAGCCACAGCTTGAATGTGTACATGCCTTATGACCATAAGGCAGAAATCAATGTAATTCAAGCAGGAAAAGGTCAGATTACGATAACAATCTTGTCTGAACTTAAAGCTCTTGGCTATCCGCCCTTACTCGACACTGAAACGCCGTTCGCCAATATGTACGGTATGCGCATCGCGCCGTGTACCCACTTGCTCTCCCTGCTTATCAGCACGTTCTCCTTGAGCACGTCGTAGACGTTTCCGGAGACCATAGTATCCTTCACGCGACCGGTGATTTTGCCGTTCTGCACGCGGAAGCCCAGCAGTACATTCCCGTTGAACTCTCCGCCAAGCACGTTGCCCTGGCCTGCGCCCAGCAGTTGCTCTACGATCAGCCCTTCTTCCATCTGCTCGATGGCTTTCCTGTACGGCGTATCGCCTTCGCGGACCAGCAGTACGCTTGTGCCGGGCGTTGGCAGGCTGCTCAGGCTGCGCTCGCCGCTGGCGGTCGTCTTGGTTTTCGCCAGGCCGGCGGTCTGCAGGTCGTAGTAAAAGCTTTTCACTACGCCGTCCTTTATCAGGTCTATACGTTGGCTTGGCACTCCCTCGTCATCGCATGGGCGGCTGCCCGGTATGTACGGAACGGTCGGATCGTCCCATATCGATATGTTGGATGCCAGTATCTTCTGGCCCAGATTGTTGACCATCGGTGACGCGCCTTGCAGGACCATCTTGCCGCTGAACCCGCTCAGAAGAGGCCCAAGCATCGCGTTCGCGAATCCATCCGGCGTGAACATCACCTGCATCTTGCCGTTGGGAGATTGGACGGTTTCTCTCGCCAGCTCCAGCTGCTCGATTACCTTGTCGGTGATGGCCTTTGTGTCAGTTATCGGTCGGCATGAGCTGGTGTGCTCGCCTACGAACAGCATGTCGGTGCCGCGTATCAGGTTGCCGTCGACGCCCAGGCTGAAGGCGCTGTGCTGGTAGTACGCGTCGCCGCCGTTGGAGTTGACGACGCGCTGCTCCGAGTATGACTTGCTGACGCTCGACTCACAGAGTAACTCGCTGTTGGTCGCGCGCACCCTATCGATCATGTTCTGGCCCAGGTCGACCATATCCTTGAAGCTGATCTTCTCAACGTCCGGGTCATGTGTCTGCACGCTGGGGAACTCTATGTCTGAGGGAAATGTGAAATGTGCCGGTGCGCCGAACTCCGCGACAGCCAGGGCACGCATGATGAGTCCGTCCACGTCATTCATATTTGTCGTCGATGAGAAGCCTGTGCGTCCATTCTTAACGAGCCTAAGCGCTACGCCTGTATTTTCGCGCGTCTGCAGCTCTTTCAGGCGGTTCGCCTCGAAACCAACTGGTGTCGAGCGGCTGTTCACCCAGAATACCTCTGCCTGCTGCGCGCCCTGGCTTACCGCCTTTTTGACTATGTCTTCAAGCTTCATATTTCTGTTCCCTTTATCATTCCAAGTCGATAAATCTGATAAATCATCATAGAATCGACAAAAAGCGAGCTTATCATAATTTATTCGGTGGTACATCTGCTACTTACCCTGTAACAAGTCTCAGGTTCGTAACAGCGAATTTCACGTGTGTTATACTCGCGTTATTTGGTGCGCTTCAGGAAGGACTTACGCATGCCGAACCACATCCGCCGTGAAGAGATCGAGGCCGCAGTAAAAGGGCATAACGCGGATTATGTTGAGGTGCGTGTGGAGGCCAACGAGTCGACACGCGTGGCGTATCGCGGCCGCGAGCTGGACGACATCGGGCAGACGACGAACCTGGGCGGATGTGCCCGCGTATGTGTAAAAGGCGGCTGGGGGTTCATCACATTCAACAAGCTGGATGACCTGCGCGCCAAGGTGGATTTAGCCGTGCAGCAGGCTAGGCTCGTGGGCAACGAGAAGACAGACCTTGCCGAAGTTAAGCCAGTGGTGGAAATAGTAAAGCCGTATATCGTCAAAGACCCAAGGCCGATACCTTTATCAAAAAAGAAGGAATACCTCGACCAGTACAACGAAATCATCTGGCGCACGCCTCAGATACAGACGTCCAGCATGCGGTACGGGGACACGCACAAGCACGTGGCGTTCGCGTCGAGCGTGGGCAGCTATATCGAGCAGGAGCGCATAGACGTCGTAATAGGCCTGGCCGTGATGGCGCGCGACGGTAGCGACGTCCAGCAGGCGAACCTGAGCCACGGTACGCTGGGCGACTTCTCACTGATCGAAGGCCTGCATGCTGAGGTAGAGGCAACTGCCAAGCGCGCGGTAGCGTTCTTATCGGCGCTGTACGCGAAAGGCGGCGAGTACACGGTGGTGCTGGACCCGATACTGGGCGGCGTCTTCACTCATGAGGCGTTCGGACATCTCTCCGAGGCAGATTTCATTTACGAAAACGACCGAATGAAAGACATCATGGTGCTGGGCAAGCGTTTTGGCGGTAGGCATCTGAACATTGTCGACGGTGGGGCGGTTGGCGGCCTGCGCGGCAGCTTCAAATATGACGACGAAGGCGTCGAGGCGAAGCGGACGTATCTTATCCGCGAAGGCGAGCTCGTGGGACGCCTGCACTCGCGCGAGACAGCTGCTAAGCTGGGCGAGAAGCCCACTGGCAACGCGCGCGCGCTCGATTTCCACTTCCCGCCCATCGTGCGCATGACCAACACATTCATAGAACCGACCAAGATGTCGGCTAAGGACATCTTTGCAGACGTGAAAGAGGGCGTGTATTGCAAGAACTGGTACGGCGGCATGACGAGCATGGAGATGTTCACGTTCTCAGCAGGCGAAGCGTACATGATACGCAACGGCAAGGTCGAGGAGCTTATGCGGCCGGTAGTGCTAAGCGGCAACCTGTTCACCACTCTGGAGAACCTTGATGCGGTCGGCGACGATCTGGACATGAACCAGGGCGGCGGCTGTGGCAAAGGCGGTCAGTTCCCTCTGCCGGTATCGAACGGCGCGCCGCACATTCGAATCCAAAAGTGCCTGGTTGGCGGTAAATAATAGAAGGCAGCCATCCCATTACCCTTTCCACACTTGGAGTGGGTATTTAAAACACGAGGGGACTCCCAGCTTTGCACATAAACCCTTATGAATAGCTGCCTCGGTTGGAAGACAGAACGCAGTATGGGTTACCGGGGACAAAGATGCTCAAAAGGCGCATGCAAAATTACTCCTAGCCACTCAAATTTCAGTCCTTTGGTTTCACTGGCCTAAAAAGGGATATACGGGGTTATAGGATTTACAATTGTTATCAATGATAATTGTTGATGTGAACGGCCTGATTGCTACTGCAACAAGACCAACCTGTCTGCGGGCTTATTTTGATGTAAAAAGGCCACATTTAGGCCAACTATCTAGCCGCTTAAATGATCGCACAATGGTGTGGAATGACAAGATTAAGGTAACAGGATATGGAGTTCCCTGATTCAGGCGTAAGAGACAATTCGTGGCTATGAAGGATTGGATTGGCTTAGCATTAATTGTAATCGGATGGACATTTGTGGCATTCTTTTTTATTGACTACTTACGAGGAGAATCAAAGAAGAAATGGCGATACAATTATGGAGCACGTAGTAGGAGACAAGAGTATGCTGGATGGATCATTCTAGCTGCTACCATTATCGCAGTAGGCCAATGTGTTTATGATGGCTAACGTAGTATTTGTTCAGACACCCGACTTTTTGTGCAGAATGACCTTTGTGTGCAAAGCTGGGGACACCCCTAGAACCCGTCGGATTGGCCTCGCCCCTCTGGACTCCGCCAAAATTTCAAGCTGGACAGTACTTTGGGCATGATGGATAGACTTGCAGTTTTTAGCGAAAAACGATAGACTCCAACAAATCTTTTGCGGGCAGGTGATGAGTCGTGACGACAGAGCATCCAGGGAGCAGATCAGAGGGACATCGCAGCGAGCCTGGAGACTCGGTGGCCGAGGCGACCAAAGCTAAAAAGCCCCGAACATCTTTAGCCGCAACATTCTCCGCCCTTAAATACAAAGACTTCGTATGGCTGTGGCTGGGACAGATGACCCACGGCAGCGCTCTCTGGTTCGAGATGGTTGCGATGGGTCCGCTCATCCTGGAGATGACAGGCTCCAAGGCGCAACTGGGTATCATCCTCATGATACGCACCGTTGCATCCATGACTATGGGCCCGGTCGCAGGCGTGGTAGCAGACGCCTTTAAGCGCAAAACTATCCTCATTGCCACCAAGTTCCCCGTGATGGTTTTGAGTACCATTTTTGCTGCGCTCATCTTCATGGATATGCTCGAGGTATGGCACCTGTATGTGTTCACCGTTTTCCGAGGCATCACGCAAGCGTTTGACCAACCGGCTCGAAACGCCATGATTCCCTCTATCGTTCCGAAAGAGATTGTGACGAATGCCGTGGCTCTGAATACTGGCAGCCAGCAGGCGACTCGCATCGCTGGGCCAGCTGTAGGAGGCGTAGTGATCGCAGTAGCAGGCCTTGGGGCAGCGTTCGCGGGTATCGCCATTTTCTACGTGATCGCCGTCATATTTACTCTTATGCTTCGAGTCCCTGACCACCGCAAGCCTGGACAAAAAGTAAATGTAGGGAACTTCGGCAGCGACTTCGTCGTAGGGATCAAGTATGTGTGGAGCACATCTACTGTGCTTGGAATGTTAATTATCGCCATGGTTTATCAAGCCTTCGGGGTAAATTACCTCGGGATTTTCGGCACTATCTATGCGGTTGAGGTGCTCGATGTAGGCACGAAGGGACTCGGCATCCTCTTCTCGATGGCAGGCGTTGGAGGCATATTGGGCGCACTGACCCTCGCGACCTTCAACCCGAGCAAGCAACGCGGCTGGCTCATGCTAGGAGTCTTATCGATCTACGGTGTTGCACTTATGTCCTACGCAGGAAGCGCCGCAATAGGCTCGTTCACCATGCTTTGTATCATGGCAGGGACACTAGGCTTCTTGCAGGCGTGGGTGATTCCGATTATTCACTCGATAACTCTAACGCTTGTCCCCACGCACATGGTGGGCCGAGTACTGGGACTGCTAGCGCTAGACCGCGGCATGAGCGCCGGCGGAGCTGCAATGGCAGGCTTCCTGGCAGCCGCATTCTATCCCCCGCTGGCCCAGACTTTCCTCGGAATAGGGTGCCTGGTATGCGGACTTATACTCCTAATAGCTATACCATCGCTAAAGCGTATACAATAAGTTAACCGTAGAGCTAAACGCGGAGGCCTTATGCAGCTGGCTAAGGTACGGGAACTTGTTTACGGCCTCGGCTGAGATATTAAGCAAACGGATGTCTGAACAGGCTACAAGCAGGGACGGCCTGACTAAGCTCCAAGACTTTTGTGATAGGGTCGCTACAGGTTTTGATAATTTGGACTTTGAGGACCAGCAAAAGCTGTTAAGACTCATCGTTGAGCAAATCGTGGTGCAAGATAACCTAGTGCGAATAGCAACCATTTTGCCGGTTGAGGGAGAACAAGTACTAATTCGAACGCGTCACCCTGACGAGGGACTGGGGGTGTCCCCCAGCATATTTCTTATTCCCTTCCCAAAAAGAAGGGGACTAAGGGAATGGTTGGTACGCTCATGAAGACCTTGAGGAAATAAAATAAAAACTTTTGTACAAAGTCAACGCAGGCAGAAACAGCCATCATGACGGAATGAATTCTGCGATACTCGAACCAAATCTAAATAACAAGAGCCCCCGATTATCGGGGGCTCTTGCGTTAAGTTCTGTTGGTTTAGCTTATGGAGCTGTGCGTGGCGCGTCGGCTAGCCACATCCACATCTCCATCGCTGTGAAGCTCGGGCCGCGTCTCACTGTGAAGCTGCGCGTCCTCGGGCTGGCGAACATGAACGCCTTCTGTACTGGAACGTAGACGTTATACGAGCCCTGAGTATCGAAGTCCCAGAGAGACTTGGCTAGTACTCTCAGCTTGGCGGGGTCCGTAACGCCCTTTATCTCAGCTACCGCCTTCTGTACTTCAGGATCTGCGATCATTGAAGTATTCTGCGTAGCGTCCTTCAAGAACTTGTTCTGCGCGTACCAGTTAACCGAGTAGTCGCCCGTGTTAACGAACGAGAGGCTCAGGTCATCATAGTTGTGCAGGTACCACTTTGAATAGTATGTCGTCGGGTCGAGGCCCTTCAACTCTATTTCAACCCCATTCTGCTTGTAAAGCTGCTGCAAGTTCTGCCCAAAATTAAGGTGCGATGTCGTGCCGCCGCCTATAGCGTACTCGACAGGGCCCGCAACCTTCATCTTGCCGTCCGCGAAGCCTGCCTCGATTAACAGTTTCTTCGCTTCAGTTGGGTTGTACTGAGCGTACTGCCCCAGGTCTGTGAGCTTGAACGGCTGGTCTGAGACGTTCGACCACTGTAACGGTGTCGAATATTCCCACGTGCCGGTCTCAAAGATGGCATCCGCGAATTTGTTTTTGTCGATCAGCATGTTGAATGCTCTGCGGACGCGAACATCGCTCCAGGGAGCCTTATTGATGTTGAATGAGAGCATCCTTGGCTGCTGCGCGCCTAAAGCATAAACTTTCATGCCCGGTACTGATTTCGCAAGCGCTTCACTGGCAGGGATTGACCCTGAGGTTGCATATGACGGACCGTAGTCGATCTGCGCGGTTCTGAAAGCCGCGGTTGTGGTTCCTGTATCCGTCATATAGATCATGTGGATGGCATCAGTGTACGGAAGCGGGTTGCCATTGGTATCCTTCATCCAGGAATCAGGGTTTCTGACGTAGAGAGCTCCCTGCCTGAACTTATAGTCTTTCAGCATGTATGGGCCCGTGCCGATAAACTTCGTGGCCATAACGCCGTTGGTCTCGGCGACCAGCTCCTGCGGGACTAGCCACTCGGTGCCGCCCCAGATGTCGTTCAAGAGCCATGCGCTCGGGTTCTTCAGACGTAAAACTACCGTGTACTTGTCGGGTGCTTCAGCTAAAACTATCTGTGAGTAAAAAGGCGCTCTTATCGAGTCTTTTTCTGAGTAGCGCTTGATATTGAATAGGATGTCGTCCGCCACAAACTCACGCCCGTTCACAGGGGCGATGTTGTGCCACTTGATGCCCTTTCTCAGGTTCAGAGTGTATGTCTTGAGGTCTGCTGAAGTAGACCACTTCTCCGCCAGCATTGGAGCGAGGTGCGCGAACTGGTCCTTTTGGTTAGCTACCCACATCACTGGCTTCTGTGCCGCGGGATAGAGGTCATTCAGCTGTGTTATCTGCTTCGGCTCAAGGTAGCCGTTGCTGAAACCCCATTGCCAGTTGAAAGTGCCGCCGTACTTAATATTGTTAAGTTCGTATGGCGCTGGGTCTGAGGCTTTGTCCAGCACGCCGCCCAGCGTAGTTGCCGTAGCTGCCGGGCTCGTCGGCGATGGTGCGATTGTAGCGGTAACGCCTGGAGGTGTTGTCGGTTTTGGTCCGGTGGTGGCAGTCGGCGTCTCTTTATCGCCCGGTCCACACGCCACGAGAAGAAGTGCGCATAAACCTGAAACTGGAATAAGTAAATTCCTCAATTTGTTCATTCTTGCTCCTCTAAAGGGTCGTACTAAAGCGCCGCTAAGTAGACCACTTCATATTCCTGATGTCAAGTTAACGATATTCGACCATTATGGGATTTGTCATGCATTCCGAAGAGCGCCAAATTTACATAACTATTCATGATCTCTCGCAAGGATTAAAGCTGATTAAAACGAATGCTTTACTCTGTTAAGTCGTCTGATTTATGATGGGCTGAGCGAGCACAGCGACATGGATTGATGCCATGACAACAGCAACAAAAAGGCACTGCCCGTATTGTGGGAGCAGGAATATAACATCCCTCCAGCGGGTGCGTGGCTGGCATTGCAGCAATTGCGAACAATCTTTCACTTCACAATTCCTCCACTACTCTAATACCAATTAGGTCAGCGCGGAGCAGAAAAGTGATGCTCGGTGGCTTATTTTTGTACTCCCCTGGTTTTTAATAATGATGGTGGCAGGCATTGCATCCCTGGCTTTCTTCAACTGGCAGCCTGAAATGCAGACGTTTCCTGACGGGACAGAAGTTGAGATGCGGCTTACCGAGGCGCTTAACAAGCTGAGGCTCGACCGTGGTCTTCAGCCGCTTACCTCTTCGGCAGACCTTACGTTTATCGCCAGACGCCACTCAAAGGATATGGCGACCCGTAAACTTCAGTGATACCCCCTGAAGGCATTGGGCTGTAGGAAAGTGTTGTAGCGGCTGGCTTGAGCTATGTCTGCGCTGAAAATAATTTCGTACCCGATGATGGATTTTCTCAGGCAGCCAAATATATCTCGAAAGAGAGTATCGATAACTGGAAGGCGAATGGGGTGAATATCAGCAATATGTATGGTGAGTACACAGTTATTGGGTCAGGTGTAACCTGTAGCAGGGCGTACCTGCGGATTGCTAGGCACGCCCTGCTACAACGTATATGTTACGGCGCTCTTTTGTAAGCCAACGGTCTCATAGGACCTGCGGGCATTCCAAATCAATTAAGCTGTCCCGATTGTTAGACCTTCGAGGGGTCGCTGTGGACGTGACCTGTCTCTGTCTCAACCTTCTCAAGCGCGAACGTCACTCTCTGCTCGCCCTGTCTGGATGTGTAAAAGTAAATCGGGGTGTTACAGTCGAAGCAATGGGCTTCCAGCATGCCGCTGTACGTCTTGTTGTAGGCTGCTACCGCGAAGCCTCCCGGACAGTTCGGGCACTTCGTGAGGGTCAAGTCTTCCTGGTTAGAAATTTCTACGTTTCGTATTTTCACTTTTCGAACTCCTTAAAATAAGTTTTGAACTAATTATAGAACCGTTGTCTATGAGGTACTGCTGACTTTCTTTATCTCAGCTTTGTCTGAGCGTCATTTATAGATAGATTGGTTGGTATACTTAATCTCAATCTCTAGGGCGAGGGGTCTTAATATGAAAGTCGGAATCATAAATGTAACCGGTTACGCAGGCATGGAACTGGTTCGCTTACTGGCCAACCACCCTGAGGCTAAGCTTGTATCAGTTACCGGTCGCAGTGAGGCTGGCAAGAAGCTCGGCCAGTTTCTGCCCACTTTCATAGACGTTCCTCTTACGATCACGCCTGACCTTGAGGGTTCGCCGGACGTGGTGTTTTCAGCTCTGCCCCATAAGGCTAGCGCTGAAGCCTGCGCCCCGCTTGTTAATAAGGGCGTGCGCGTCATTGATATAAGCGCAGACTTCAGGCTTAAGGACCCGGCGGAATATCCCAGGTGGTATGACTTCAATCATCCGTCGCCTCAATTGCTTAAGGAATCCGTGTACGGCCTCACTGAAATACACAGGAATGAAGTTGCCGGCGCGCGGCTGGTCGCGAATCCTGGTTGCTACCCAACAGGCGCGATACTCGCGCTTGCCCCGGCCGTGAAAGAAGGCATTATCTCGGGCGATATCATCGTCGATTCCAAGTCAGGCGTCTCGGGCGCAGGCCGAAGCCTATCCATGAGCACGCACTTCTCGGAAGTCAACGAGAACGTATTCGCGTACAGTATCGATGGTCACAGGCATCTGCCTGAGATCACGCAGGAGCTCCACGATGTTAATCCAAAGCTCAAGTTGAACCTTACGTTCTTAACGCATCTTATCCCGATGACGCGTGGCATCTTCAGCTCATGCTACGCCCCGATAATCGATGGCAAGCTGCCGTCAGGCGCCGCTGGGAAGAAGAAGGTGCAGGAGATATACCGGGCGTATTACAAGGACATGCCGTTCGTGGCTGTGACTCATGTGCCGCCGCAGACTAAGCAGACGCTTGGCAACAACATGTGCCTTGTGTATCCCACCATCGACGAGCGCACTAACCGGTTGATGGTGTTTAGTTGTATCGATAATCTGGTTAAGGGCGCTGCCGGCCAGGCGATCCAGAATATGAACCTGATGTTCAAGCTGCCGGAAGACATGGGACTTAAGGCTATCGCTGTATACCCATAAGTTACGCAGCGATTAGCGTTTTCGCGGACCGCACCAATCTGGAGCCACATTGCTGAAGGTACTGTTAGTAAGATTTACTTGATTTGAGCCGTCCGTATTCATCGAATAGATGTTTTCGATGCCGTCGCGGTCTGACCAGAAGACAAGTTTTGCACTTTCAGATGACCAGCTAGCATTTGCATCGCAAGTTGGGTTGTTTGTAAGTCGAACCGGAGTATTAGACCCTTCCGAATCCGTCATGTATATCCCCATTTCCACGTCCCTATCAGACCAGAACGCAATCTTTTTTCCATCAGGAGACCAGAACGCATTGAAATCTCTGGCGGGATTATTCGTTAGCCTCGTAACGTTCGAGCCATCTGAATTCATGACGTAAATGTCTGTATTACCGTCGCGATTTGAGACAAATGCGATTTTTGCAGAGTCTGGCGACCAGGCTAGCAGCATATCATTTGCGGGGTTATTTGTAAGCCTGACGTGGTTTAATCCGTCCGTATTCATGACATAGATTTCGCTATTACCATATCTAGTGGACCAGACTGCAAAAACTATCTTCATCAGTTTTAATATTGTGATAGTAACCAAAACCCTTAGACGCAAAAATATCTTTTATGTATTTTATGTTTTCGTTAATTTCTTGCAAGCAAAGGGGAGTGTAGTCTCTAAAGTCTTCTAGCTCTGACACATTGTTTTCTAGATCATCCACACTACGTTCCAGATCATTTAACCTACCTCTAAGGGTAGAAATGAGAACGCTCATTCTTTCTTCTAGTCGTGTAATTCGAGCTTGCATCTCTTGATAGGTAGGCGTTGGGGTCAGAGGAGGTTTTGTTGCCGATGTGGTGGTTGTGGTAGAGGGTGTTCCTCCCTTGATAACTATCGTCGCGGTTGGAATTTGAGTGCTCGTAGAGTTACAGGACATCATGAACAAACAGAAAACCAATAGAGATACTACTTGGATGACTTTCATCAAGGTAATCCCTCGGAACATGCCGTGAATGCAATCGTGGACATAACAACTAATGCGAGTCTAGAGAAACTTTTAATTGCTACGTCCGATAATCAAAAATAGGGAAGAGGGAATCCTCTTCCCTATTTTTACATTAGCTTACTTACTAGCCTGCTTTGACGCCGATGTACTTCTTGCGCATCTCCATCCATCCGCGGGTGTGTGCCTCAGCAAACTTCTTGTAGTCGTCCGGTAGGTCCGTGTAGGGTGCCCTCATTGGGCCGAGGTCCAGGTAGCCGAGCTGGCCTGTGATATGCCACTCATGCTTGTGGATCTGTGCGTTGTAATGAGCAAATCCGCTTGAACCGGCCTTCGCCCAACCTTTTAGGGTTGGGTCGCCGCCGAAACCGCCTGGGGGTGTCAGAGGTGAGACGCTCTTGATGTCCTTCTCAACTTCTTCAACCTTCGCCATATCGCGCTTGTGAAGAGCATTGACCAGGGCAGTGAAAGGCTCGAGTGCGTAGCCTGTGCTCCACAGGGCTGTAAACCTTCCGGGCGCCTTTTTGTCAGCTTCAACTATGCCTACGCCGCCTGGGATAAAGTTGATCTTATCGCCGGCTACGCGCAGGTCATCGACTATGTGGTCGATGCCGTAGGTGATCTTGTTGCAGATGACCGTTGGGGCCTTCTTGGCCATGCCTTCCCAGAATTCAACGGGGAAGTTTGACTTGAAGAACGATGAGTTGGAGTAGACCATGATGGCCATGTCCGGTACCGCTTCGCTGATGTCCGCATAGTACTGGATGGAGTTTTCGAGCGTTGGGGTCTGCCAGAGTGGGAGGCCCAGGAATACGCCCTCAACACCTACATCTTTGAATGCGCGGACCTGTCGGATGACATCTTTGGTTCCGAGGTTGGTTGAACCTGCGAAAATTGGAACTCTGTGGTTTATGTGCTTGGCTGCTGCTGCGATGTAGCTTCTCTTTTCTTCCCAGAGTAACGCTGCGTTTTCTCCGGTTGTTCCGCAGAAGGCAAACGTCTTGGCGCCTGACTCCAGCAGAAGGTCAAGCATCTTCGGCACCTTATCGTAATCGATCGAATCCGTTGCGTTCCATCCGCCAGCGCCATCTCTGCAGGGCGTGGGGGGCATGGATACTACGCCGGAAACGTCGTTCTTATTGATCTTTAGTGGCATATCTCCTCCTTGATAATTTGCCGCAAGGATAGCTTTTTATATGTGAAGTTGCAAGTTATGAAGCTTGATTCGGAGATAAAAAGAAGCGTCCCTCAATTTGAGGGACGCTTCTGGGTACTGGGGAAAAGAGTTATTACTTCGGCGGGACTTGTATTTCTGTAGCCGTCGTCGCGCTTGTTTGTGCCGGCGACTGTACTGTTGCTGTCGGAGGCACGAATTGTGAGTCGGTGGAGCATGCTGCTGTGATCGCCAGCGCTGCCGTCAAAATGAGAGATGAGATTATCCGCACTCTGAGCCTCCTGAAAGGTTGTCTAGTAGTAGAACACCTTAGGGAAGCGCTTTGTCAGGTGGGAAATGGCCGTAGTCATGGCACGAAAGTGCTCTGGCAGGGAAACGTAGACGTGGATATGAACTATAAATATGGGTGGTGGGCGTCGTGACCTCTTGGGAACCAAGGACGCCTCAGTTTTACACTAACTGTCATGGCGGTACCAGGCGTTGGTTCCTGCGAGATGTACAGAAGGGTGCGACTCTTCCTGACGGTCCTCGCAAGGACTCCGATACTTATATCGGAGGGGCTGGGGTTTCCCCAGCCTAAATTCATCCCCTTCCAGGAAAGGAAAGGGACTGAGGGGATGGCTGGTATGCTTTTGCAGTCGTCCGCGGATTCTAGTCTGCATGGTGGGCGATCTTGGATTCGAACCAAGGACCCCGGACTTATCAGATCCGTGCTCTAACCAACTGAGCTAATCGCCCGCAGGCTTAAAGTGTATTAGGGGAGTAGATGTGAGTCAAGAAAGCGCCCCATCATTGGAGCGCTTTCTCAGAAATTCAAATGATTTGTGAGTGGTTCAACGTTATGGCACGGCGGTAGGTTCAGGTGGTCGTTCGCCAAGCTGTACCTGTAACGTCATCGTTTGCCCGTTGCGCAATACCGATACCGGTAAGTTATCCCCTACCTTGTGACTCCATATCTGGAACTGGAGGTCTGGAGAGCTGGTTACCTGCTTATCGCCTATCTTGGTTATAACGTCTCCCTGCTGAATGCCTGCGCGTGCGGCAGGGCTGCCGGTTTGCAGCGCCGTGACGACTGCGCCGCGTGTCCCCGCGGGCAGGCTTAACTGCTGGGACACGGTTGAATCTACAGTCTGTGTTGTGACGCCAAGCTGGGGCCTTACTATTCTCCCGCTCTTGATAAGTTCGTCCACTATAGGTTTAGCGGTCGGGGCGGCTATTGAGAATCCTATCCCCTGTGCATTTGAGATGATGGATGTGTTTATCCCAACGATATTGCCATTCAAATCTACAAGCGGTCCGCCGCTGTTGCCCGGGTTTATCGCGGCGTCTGTCTGCAGCATTTTGAATAGCGTTACGCCGTTTCGTGAGAGTATTGAGCGTCCTTTAGCGCTGACGACGCCCACTGTCACGGTCGGCCCGCCTTCAAGGTCGAGCGCGTTACCGATAGCAATAACCCAGGCGCCTACCAGTGGGTCGGCATTTTCAAGTAAAGGGACGCTTGGCAAGTTAGTGCCCGTTATGCGTATGACCGCGAGGTCGCTGAGGGGGTCGCGACCTACCAATGTGCCGGTGAACTCTCGGCCGTCAGGCAGGACCACCCGGATGGTCTGAGCGCCCTGGATGACGTGATTGCTCGTCACGATATACCCATCTGAATTTATGATTACACCGGAGCCGGCGCCCTGGACAGGGACGGGCCTGAGGAAGAAATCTCTTTCAAGAGATTCGACCGATATCGCGACGATTGCCGGCTGTACCCTGTTCACTACAGACGTGATATCTGGAAACTGCGAGCTGCTGCCCTTGATAGCCGTCGGGTTGTTTTGCGCGCCTGATGGTGTGCTGGTAGCATTCGCGGCTGGCGAGCTAGTGCCGGTAGGAGTGCCGACCTGAGCTGTAGAGGTTGTGCACGCGGCTAGTGTGAGCACCAAAGGCACTGACACTGCTGCCATTATTTTTCTTGAAGTGCTTAGACCAGACATAGGTCACCTCTAGAATAGTTCATTTACCAATAAAATGTCGTCCGAGAAAGTATTCATTAAATCATTGTACTTAAAGTGTCTTAAGCGCCTCTTGTTGAAGTCTTAACAATTGATCGATTCCGCTTTGAGCCACCGCCAACAAATCGTCTAGCGCCTTTCGTGGGAAAGGGACTGCTTCAGCTGTTCCCTGCAATTCCACGAATTCACCCGTGCCCACCTTTACTATATTGAAATCCACGTCCGCCTTAGAGTCTTCCTGGTAGCACAGGTCTAAAAGTATCTGTCCTTCGATTATTCCTACGCTTACGGCAGCCACAGCAGATTTCATGGGCACAGCTTTTAAGAGCGACTTCCTCACGAGGCCATCCATCGCCTGGTAAAGCGCTACGTATGCCCCGGTGATAGCCGCCGTGCGCGTCCCGCCATCCGCCTGCAGTACGTCGCAGTCCACTGTAAGTGTGCGCGGCCCGAGCACATTCATGTCCGTAACTGCCCGCAGTGAGCGCCCGATGAGGCGCTGTATCTCCACGGTGCGCCCATTGATGTGGCCGTCTCTGTCGCGTGGCGTGCGTGTGAGTGTGGCACGGGGGAGCATCGAGTACTCCGCTGTGACCCAGCCTTTAGTAGTTCCTTTCAAAAAAGGCGGCTGTTTATCCTCAACGCTAACCGAGCATAATACGCGCGTCTCCCCCATCGTGATAAGCGCTGAGCCTTCAGCATAGGGTTGTGCGCCCGTAGCAATAGTTACTGGCCTTAGCTGGTTGCTTGTTCTGCCGTCGATTCTTGCCATTTAATCTCCAATATAAATTACTTTAGCCATATCCTTCAGCCGTCTGAAATTATCTCGCCGTGCTCTTCAGGAGCGAAAAATACATATGCGTTGGGAAGTGTAGTGTTGACGGCGCTCCGCATCGTCGCTTTCTTCTCGTTATCAATGGTACCGGTAAATATAACTATTGCGGGACTGGCTGATAGAAGCAGCTCTTCTGTAGGCATTGTCCTGTCGTTAACCCACGAAACGCTGAGGATCGTCGATTTCAGGTAAGCATTGTTCTCGATTAAGCCAGCCACCGCTTCCGTACGCAGGCCGTGAAGTGTAAGCATGGAAAACTCACCATTGGCGATTCGCAATACAAGTGAGTTGTTCGACACGTCTGCGCCTGTCTTAACGAGCGCTTTTGCAGGATGGAGTAATTATACTTCAACCCTTGAACCAGCTTTGATAGCCGTGCCATTTGAGATGATGAGATGTTCGACCGCTTTAGATTTAAGTTCCTTTTGGAACGCGAATTCTAGGTTAGAAATCGTACCGGGGTCGGTGCGTGAGGGGTGTCCCCTCGTTTCAATTGAAGTCCCCTTCCAAGAAAGTACTCTTTCCTGGAAGGGGATAGTGGATGGCTGATACGCTTTAAAAAGGGCCGTCTACTTGTTGAAGCTGAACGCCCTCGGTTATAATTGCCAAGTTTTCCGTGCAATGGAGGGTCTTATGCCGCAGCTAGCTTATTTCAAGAAAAAATTAGTGCCTATAGAACAGGCGAACGTCAGTATACTCACGCACGCTTTCAATTACGGCACATCGTGCTTTGAAGGCATTCGTGGCAACTGGAACGAGCAGGAAGGCACAACATACGTATTCAGGGCAGCTGAGCATTTTGACAGGTTGCGCCAGAGCTCCAAGCTGCTCATGATTAAGATTCCCCACACTACCGAAGAACTCATAACCATAATGAGCGAGCTTGTAGCCAAATGCGGCTACCGCGAAGACATCTATATAAGGCCAGTTGCGTACAAGGGCCAGCATGCGGTGGCGAACCTGCGGCTGCATGCGCTGGAAGACGATTTCCATATGCTTGTTATGCCCCTTGGGAACTATCTGGACGTCACCAAGGGTCAGAAGTGCATGACCTCTACCTGGCGCAGGATCGACGATATGGCCATTTCGCCTCGCGCGAAAACAGGCGGCGGATATATAAACAGCGCTCTTGCGAAGACTGAGGCTGTCCTCAACGGTTACGATGAAGCGATAATGCTCACGAACGAAGGACACGTTTCAGAGGGCAGCGGCGAGAATATTTTCTTATTGTCCCGTGGCAAACTCATGACGCCTGCCGTTACGGATAACGTCCTTGTCGGCATAACACGTGACGCGATCATGAAGGTCGCCAAAGACGAGCTCGGTATCGAGACAATGGAGCGCTCCATAGACAGGACAGAGCTTTACAACGCTGACGAGGTGTTTCTGACTGGCACCGCTGCACATCTGACGCCTGTGGTGGAGATTGACCACCGCGAAATCGCGGACGGCAAAATAGGCTCAGTCACCAAGAAGCTTCAGGACATGTACTTCGACATTATCCGCGGCAAGAACAAGAAGTACTCCAACTGGTGCCTTCCGATTTCGATAGCTAAGTAAGCCGGCAACACTTCATTCAAGAATACTTAAGGAGTATTCTCCGCTTTACAAGAAATACCCATGGTTAGTACCAGATGTGGGTCCTGCGGGACGTACAGAACGGTGCGATCCTTGCTGACGGGGAACTGGGGGGTGTTCCAAGTGTAATCTTTTCCCCTTCCAGCAAAGGAAGGGGATAGGGGATGGTTCCTTAGCTAAGGAACATAAGGCAAATTATCAGAGATTCCGTTCAAAAGCCGAGATCTAGCCGCGTGGCGCCGGCGGCATCGGTCGTGTCCCCAGTCGGCGGAAAGCCTCGGCATACTCCACGCGTATACGCTCGCCCCATCGTTTGGACATGTTGCGCACACGCTCGTTTACTTTAGCGGGGTCGCCCATCTGGCTTACGTGTGCCGCAAGCGCCTGCGCCTTTAGATCGATTACGTCTGTGATATCGATGAATGTGTCCGGGTCTTCAGCCCCCCACAGGTAAACCTCGCTTACGTTATGAGGTGCGAGCCCTTCCTTGAATTGCTCGCTGAAGTTCAGGTTATCCCTCGCAAACGGGTAAACTGCGTCGAGCGTTACCTGTCCGGTTACACGGTGGTCGCGGTGCTGAAATCCGTAGCGCCTGAATGGGTCTGTCGTCAGGACCACTTCCGGCTTGTGCTGGCGTATCGCACGCACTACCTCGCCGCGAAATTGCTTATCGTCCTCGAGTTCGCTGTCCGGGTGGCCGAGCATTATTACTTCGTGTACTCCAAGTATCCTGGCGGCTTCCATCTGCTCTTTCTTGCGTATTTCCACAAGCTCTCTGGGATCCATCTCAAGGTTTGCGGAGCCCTTCTCGCCGTTGGTCGTCAGCAGGTAAACGACCTTTGTCCCCTGTTTTACCCACTTTGCGATCGTTCCCCCGCAGCCGCCTTCGGCATCGTCGGGATGAGGGGTGCAGACTAGAGCCACCTTAGGATTGTCAGCCATATAGATAGATTCCTTATTACTAGAATTTGATCAAAAGCGGAGAACCTTATGCTGTGCCAGCCGGCTCCAGGTAGTTATCGAGGCAGGACTGGTATGCCCTCAATACCTGGTTGGCCACTCGGTCCCAAACAAGTCTTTCAATAGATTCCTTCGCCTGGTTGCCAAGCGAGTCGCGCAGAGGCCTGTTATTGATCAGCATCTCTATGCGTTCCGTGAACGCCTCAGGACAGCGCCATGGGATGAGATAGCCGTTGTGGCCGTCAACGACGGTGGTTTTAAGCCCGCCGACCATCGAAGCGATTACAGGCGTGCCGCAGGCCATCGCCTCGACGGCTACGAGGCCGAAGCTCTCGTAGTATGACGGGACGAGGCAAACATCCGCAGCGCTGTAATACGTCGCTAGCTTTTCATGGGGCACAGACCCTGTGAATGTAACCAGGTGGTCTATCTTCAGCGTCTTTGCGATTCCCAGGAGTCTGCTCGCTTCAACATCTGTATCTGGATTGCCGCCCACTATGAGGAACTTAAGGTTGCTCTTATCGGCAACATCCGCGGTCGCCATGAGTATCGTATCGATGCCCTTAAGTGGCTCAAGCCTTCCTACATAGATAAGAACCTTATCCTTTGCTTGGAGGGACAGTTCTTTGCGGGCCTTGTCTCTATCGACAGGCTTGAACCTTTCGGTGTCGATGCCGCACGGAAGCACCAATAGCCTGTTTGAATCCACACCAAACAGGCGCATTAGATGAGCGCGGTCGTCCGGGTTTGATGTGATGATAAGGTCT
>SHYL01000017.1 GCA_009692825.1 Dehalococcoidia bacterium
CAGGTTTTGCGGAATCGCTCTGTCCATAACATCCTGCCAGTAAGAATGGGAGAACGAGGATTGAGCTTTTTATTAGATTTCTTAAATTCATTTTTCCTATATCTTTCACACTCGTGATTGATGGTAATTATATCTGAGAACTTCACATGGTTTGTATTGGCCCTTTGCTTCGTATACATATTGGTTCCTGCGAATGTACAGAATGGTGCAACACTTCCTGACGACGTAGTCGGAGTAAGTCCAGCCCTCGCCACGGCCGCCCAGCAGGTGCTCATCGGCCAATTCTGGATCCGACCCAGCGCTTCAGACGTTTGTCGCCAGCCTGAGCTAGCGCCTCTTACCGTTCGCGGCGAGCCTGTCGAACCATCGCCCCTGAGCGAAGTCGAAGGTGCAAGGGCAGCCCGTCCTCCCTCTCCACCTGCTGAACACCGGCGCAACACTGAATGGTAGAGCTCTAGCACAGACCGCAGTTACCTTGAATGCTAACGTCATTACACAGCCTGCCCCGTAAAGCATTGACAACTCCAGTCTTGGATCAGGGAGCAATCGAAGGGTTGCCGTGCAAGCCCGTAAACTAGTTGTAAAGTGGTGAGTCGGAGACCCACCACTTTGTCATTCCGAGCGAGTCCTCTTCAGGACGACTAGGAATCTCTAAATAAATTAAGCCACAAAACCGCTCGTCCGCAGCCACTTCTCCAGCGTCATCCGCTCTGGCTCCAGTCGCATTATGGGCTCCATATAAAGCTGTGCTATCATACCCACACTATGAGCAGGATACGTGCCTGTTTTGAGGACCTTAAGGCGAAAAAGCGCACAGCGTTTGGCGCATACGTGACGGTTGGCTTTCCATCCAGGAATGCCACGCCGCAGATTGCCGCGTCCCTTTTGGAAGGTGGTGCCGATATCCTCGAGCTCGGCATGCCCTTCAGCGATCCGCTCGCCGACGGCGCAACGGTCCAGCACAGCAACCAGGTTGCCCTGGATAATAAGGTTACGCTCAAGGACTGCCTGGACACCGCAAAACAGGTCAGGGCTAAGAATAAGACCGCTCCTATTCTGTTGATGGGGTACTACAATCCACTGCTCCATTACGGGCTCTCAAAATTCTGCGCTGATTCCGTTAAGGCAGGAGTGGATGGTTTTATCGTGGTGGACCTGCCTCCTGATGAAGCCGCCGATCTCAAGAAAGAATGCATAAAAAATGAGCTTGACCTTATATTTTTACTGACTCCTACGAGCTCCGATTATAGGATGGAGCGCGTCTGCCGCGATGCCAGCGGTTTCATATATATAGTCACCGTTGCAGGCGTTACAGGCGCACGTGCTAGCGTCAACACCGCGGTGCCTGACCTGGTTGCACGCGTGCGTAAGCATACGAAGCTTCCATTGGCTGTCGGGTTTGGTGTATCCACCGCTGAGCAGTTTAGAGAAATTGCTAAATATGCAGACGGCGTTATCGTGGGCAGTGCCATCATTACCGCCATAGATAAGCACACAACCGCTGAAGCATCCGCCAGCGCTGAGTCGTTCGCCAGAAAACTGCGTTCGTAACTCTCGGTAGGTGAGACTGCTCGCCATCTCTGATAAAATACGCCTAGTTTTCAGCGATAACTCTTGATGTGAAGGTACAGCCATGCGCAATACAGGTATACGCGGCGCGATAACAGTAACCGCCAATACGAAAGATGCTATTCTCGAGGGCACTCGTGAGTTATTGCAGTCCATCGTCGATGCTAACGGCATCAGCGAAGAGGATGTTGCGTTTGCTCTGTTCACAACCTCTCCTGACCTGAACGCCGAGTTCCCAGCAGTCGCCGCTCGCCAGATGGGATGGAATCACGCCGCCCTGATGTGCGGCCACGAGATGAGTGTACCGGGCAGTCTGCAGAAATGCGTGCGTATCCTGGTTTCGTGGAACACGGAAAAGAAACCCGCGGAAATACGCCACATCTACTTGAAGGGTGCCAAGGCACTCCGTATAGACATCCCTTAATCCAGTACCTGTTGTTTCATTTTGCGAGTGTATTAATCTCTTATAATTGTTCTATTCCTAGACAGCTACTATTCCTGGTTAGCCCACATGTAGCCTCCTGCGGGATGTACAGAATGGTGCAACCCTTCTGTACGGGGGAAGTGGGTGGTGTCCCCCAGTTTATTTTTATCCCCTTCCAGAAAAGGAAGGGGTAAGGGAATGGTTCTTAAGCTTAGTAATGAGGTCTAATAAGCAGAAAAGTTTCCGTTCAAAGCTGACGAACCTAACATTCTTAACAAAGGTAACTGCGTGAGCTTAAGAGACGAGCTATCAGCTGTAAAGCCAACGAAATCTACAGTTCTAACCATTGGTGTTTTCGATGGCGTTCACTTGGGCCATCGTCATTTGCTGGCGCAGGTCAAAACCCTCGCCTCTAAACTCAATGCTGCTAGCGGCGCGGTCATCCTCAAAAACAGCCCCCAGGAAGTGCTCGTTCCGGGCAGCAAGATAAGCTACCTCACTATGCCTTATCAGAGAGTTCAACTCATGAAAGATTTCGGTATCGCTTTCCCTTGCCCAATCACGTTTACAGATGAGGTACGTAATCTTTCGCCCAGGGAATTGGTGCAGATGCTCAAGGAGAATTTTAAGATGACTGGCCTCGTGATAGGCCCTGATTTTGCTATGGGCAAAGGGAGGCAGGGTACCGAACCGGTCATAAGGGAGCTGGGCCGAGAGCTTGGCTTCGAAGTAGCCGCTGCTGAACTTTATAAGATAGGCGACTTGGTGGTTAGCAGTACGCTTATCCGTCAGGCGCTCTCTTTAGGAGATGTCGACCATGGGTCGCGCATGCTTGGCAGGTCGTATGCCGTCACCGGCCTCGTCGTCAAAGGTAAGCAGCGGGGGAAAACGCTTGGGTTCCCAACAGCGAATGTTTCCTATCCCGCCAATCAGATTTTGCCTCAGGCAGGAATATACGCCGGCTGGGCCGTAGTCGGGGATAAACGCCACGCCGCCGCCATCAGCACCGGTGTTAACCCTACGTTCGGCGACCTGACACAGGCATCGTTGGAGGCTTATCTCATTGACTTCGCTGGCGACCTGTACGAAAAAACGCTATCAGTAGAGTTTGTGGCCCGTCTGCGCGGCGAGGTCAAGTTTGCTACCGTCGACGAGCTCAAAAAGCAGATGGAGACTGATGTGCAGCAGGCTAAATCCGTGCTGTCAAAGACGCCTTAGTCCGCAAAGTTCTTGTTCAGGTCCTGAAGTGTAGAAGTTTTTAGCTTCCCTGAGATCTCCACAGATTTCCCGCCGTTTCTTACATTGACGCTCTCAAGCCCTTTGCTTACATCAGGGTCGTTGGAGGCGCTCTTAAACAGGCTGATCAGTCCATTGATTCCGTCGCTTGCTTTTTTAGCCGTTTCATTGGAAGGATAGTCCATGCTGAGTGCGAAGCTAAGGCTGTCCCCTGTCTTGTCTAGTGACAAAGATATGCCTGAGATTTGCGTTAGGGCGTCCGTGTCGATTGGTAGAGCCGAATTCCCCGGTTCGCCTAGGCTCTTTAACGAGTCCGGCGTAAGCACCGCCGCGAGTTTCAGCATAGGAGAGCCAAGGCTTTGGAACTTGAGCGGTAGCGCGCCCGCAAGCGGGTTTGAGTCGCCTTTTCGTATGTCTATCACTGCGTGTACCATTTTCGTCGTCCCTACGACTATCAGGTCGTCACCCACGAATCCGATCGCGTTCTTGCCGTCAGCCGTAGCGCGTACATCTGCGTCCTTGTAGGGCTGAGCGGTCATTGGAGTTTCGCTTTTCGTGTTGAGTGCCGCGGCTACCTTTTCTTTGTCGTACTTGCCCTTTATGAAAACAGCCGCATCCTTATTCTCATCTTTGGTATCGCCGATAACATCAGCCGTGCCGAAAAAAACAACGTCTTTTATATCCTTGGGGTCGATTCCATAATCGGCTTTCCCTCCCAAGAACGACTGAATGTCTGTGCCATTGCTTTGGCCGCGGTCTTTTAACGTTTCGCCAATGGTGCTTTGGAGTTTGGCGTCTTTAAGGAGCGCATCGATCTTTAGCGATCCCAGGAATACTGCGTTTTCAGGAATGGAGCTCAGGATTGCAGCGCTGTCGCTTGTATTGGCGTTTGCTCCATCTCCGTTGCACGCGCCGCTGGCAAGCAATAGAAACAATGCGAACCGCAACAGCAGTATTCGTTTTAACACCATCGTCTCCTTAGCCTTTTCCAACTTCTCCATCACATGTATAATACCCACGAATGTTTACTACGAGCTTAGCGTACTGCGCTTGTACATGCGACCTGAAAGGGGCTGGAGAGACGCCGTAGCTTAGCTTTACTTAATTTAGCACGTTCTCAAAAGTCCCGTTCAGGTCTACGGGACTTTTCTTTTGCCGTCGAGAAAACACTAAATTGGGCAATAAGGACATATGAAAAATTTAAAACCCCTGATACTTATAACGATACTGCCCGTGTTTTTAGTGCTAGTTGCCTGTTCCTCAGGCTCAGAACCGCAGAGTACATCTACTGCCCCAGTATCTCTCCAGTTCGGTTCCCACAGCACGCCTCAGGAAGTCTATAACGATTCCATCATTCCGGCCTTTCAAAAATACTGGAAAGATAAGAATGGCCAGACGGTCAAATTCAACTCCTCATTTCTTGGCAGCGGGACCCAATCGCGTGCCGTCATTGCAGGCTTCGAAGCAGACCTGGTGCACCTGGCGCTTGAGCCGGACGTTGCAAACATCGCAAAGGCGGGCCTGATCACGCATGACTGGCAGGCGAATGAAGGCGGCATTATCAGCAACTCTATTGCGGTTCTAGCGGTGCGTCAAGGAAATCCCAAAGGCATAAAGGACTGGAGCGATCTGGCTAAACCTGGATTGAAGATACTTACCCATGACCCTAAGACCAGCGGTGGCGCACAGTGGAACATATCGGCTATCTATGGTGCTGCGCTTCGTGGCAAAGTTACGGGTGTCGTGGCCAACGACCCGGCTGCTGCTCAGCAGTTTCTTTCCAGCGTCTTGAAAAACGTCATGGTATTCGATCGCGATGCCAGGACCTCAATTACTAATTTTGAGAGTGGTCTCGGCGAGGTGGCTATAACTTACGAGAATGAGGTCAAGACATCGCAGAAGGCTGGCAAAGACATTGAGTACGTTATCCCGTCCTCAACCATCATCATCGAAAACCCAGCTGCATTGGTAGATACATACGTGGATAAACACGGCACTCGTACAGTCGCAGCTGGATTTATCGAATTCCTGCGTTCTACCGAAGGCCAACGATTGTTTGCGGCAAACGGCTTTCGTCCTAAAGGCTCAGCTCTGCTTGCGGAATTTTCTAGCGGATATCCAACTGTGCAGGACGGCTGGAAGATCGATTACCTTGGAGGGTGGCCAAAGGTAGTCGCTGATGTATTTGGAGATGGCGGTATTTATCAGAAAGCATTGGCAGCTTCCCGCTAATGATCACCCATACTCGTCATCAGCGTGAGTTCAGGGGTCTTATGGCCGGCAGGTGGAACGCCGGGGGGCTGCGAGGCGTTGCGATAATTTACCTCGCGTTCATGATCGTTATACCTTTGTCTGCGGTTGCTAACGAGGGTCTGAAAGATGGCCTTGGTAATTTCTGGAGTGACCTTCACCGCTTCGGCGCAATGGGTGCTTTACGGCTCACGCTTTGGACCGCAGCACTGATGACCGTTATAAACGTCATCATGGGCACGCTCACGGCTTATGTCATCGTGCGTTACCAGTTCCCGGGCAAAGCCATCCTTAATGCGCTCATCGACCTGCCAATCGCCATCCCTACGCTTGTTACCGGCCTGATGATCGTCATATTGCTCGGTCCCCAGGAAACGCTTGGCGGCTGGCTTGGCGATCATGGCATCGACATCGTATTTGCCTGGCCTGCGATTATTCTAGCTCTCCTGTTTATTACCTTTCCTCTGGTTGTTCGGGCGGTACAACCGGTCCTGGAAGAGCTTGAAGTAGACCAGGAAGAGGCGGCATATTCTCTTGGTGCATCTCCTTGGCAGACGTTTCGATATGTAGTTTTACCCGCGCTGCTTCCCGCAATAACGTCCGGCGGGTTGCTAACGTTCGCACGTGCGCTTGGCGAATTCGGTTCGATCGTTATCGTTGCAGGCAACATACCGGGTAAAACGCTTACAGCCCCAGTTCATATCCTGGGCGAAATTGAAGGTGGATTTCCTCGCAGCGCAAGTGCGATGTCGCTTGTGCTTCTGACGTTATCTTTCTCGCTGATTATCCTTCTCGACTGGCTTAATACGAGACGAAAGATTGAGCGCGATGATAACTCCGTTTAGTCGTATGAAGGCATTCGCCGCTGAGCCCACGGTTGGTAAATCTACCGTCTACCCGCAGCTGCGGCGCGTGCGTAATAGCGGCCGTCCGAACCTCGCTAGAGGCGTACTCATTGCCATCGTTCTCATTTATGTGACAGCGCTTATCGTCGTTCCAGTCATGGCGTTATTCCCGAAAGCATTTTCCAACGGCATCGGTGCGTCCTGGGATGCTATTACCAGTATAAACGCATTGCTGGCTTTGCGTCTCACGTTTATTCTGGCCGTAGCCGCAGTAGTGGTGAACACCATTTTCGGCATCGTTCTAGCGATGGTGATGGTTAGGCAAAACTTCTGGGGCAAGCGTTTCGTCAACGGAATCATCGACCTGCCGTTTGTCGTCTCCCCGGTAATAGTTGGCTTTATGTTTCTTGTGCTTTTTGGCCGTGGTGGGTGGCTTGCTCCTACCGCAGATTTCATTGGCATAAAAGTAGCGTTCAGCTGGCCCGGTATGATGCTTGCCACGATTTTCGTCTCTCTACCGTTCGTATGTAGAGAGCTCATGCCTGTGCTCAAGGAGATGGGCATAGAGCATGAGCAAGCGGCTTATACGCTCGGTGCTACCCGCTGGCAGACGTTCTGGCGAGTGACACTTCCCGGCGTCCGGCGGGCGCTTTTATACGGCATCACGCTTACATTCGCGCGCGCCATGGGTGAATTCGGCGCAATCCTGATAGTCGGCGGTGCTATCGCAGGCAAGACTGAAACGTCCACTCTATTTATTTTCCGCAGCCTGGACAACCGCCAGTACGTCGCCGCTTACTCGACAGCCCTTATACTTGCTTTGATATCTTTTGTTGTGCTCGCCAGCCTTGAGCTTGTGAAGCGCAAACAGCGCGAGTAACCGGGGAAAATCATGTCAGTATTAGTTAAAAATCTGGTCAAGAAGTTTGGTGCCTTTGGTGCCGTAAATGGCGCCTCCTTTGAAATAAAGGAAGGCGACCTGGCTGCGCTCCTTGGACCAAGCGGTGCCGGCAAGAGCACCATCCTGCGAGTCATCGCAGGCCTCGAGAAGCCAGACTCTGGCTTGGTGCAACTGGACGGTGTGGACGCATCTAATCTATCGCCTCAGAAACGTGGCGTCGGCTTCGTATTCCAGAACTACGCGCTGTTTAAGCACATGACCATTGCCAATAACATAGCCTTCGGTCTGGCGGTGCGAAAAACTCCCAAGAAGGAGACCGAGGATCGTGTAAAGGAATTGCTGAATCTTGTGAAGCTCGAAGGCTATGGCAATCATTACCCATCCCAGCTTTCCGGCGGTCAGCGCCAGCGTGTCGCGTTGGCGAGAGCGCTCGCGCCCAGGCCGAAGGTCATGCTGCTGGACGAGCCGTTCGGCGCTCTAGACGCACAGGTGCGCCAGGAATTGCGTGAGTGGATACGCCGCTTGCACGACGAAGTGCACGTGACCAGCATATTTGTGACGCATGACCAGGAAGAAGCGCTTGAGATTTCAGACCGTATCGTGGTCCTCAATAAGGGTCTCGTCGAGCAGATCGGGACGCCTAAAGAGCTTTACGATCATCCCGCAACGGCGTTCGTTGCCAGCTTCATCGGCCCTGTGAATATGCTGCGCGGTGAAGCTGCTAGGGGCATGGCTACAGTCGGCGGTGGTATGAAATTCGAGCTGCCCGGCAGCGGTAGTCAGACGGACGGCTCCGTTGCGGTGTTCATACGTCCCTATGATTTCGATCTTTCGAGAAGCCGTAACGCTGGTGCCAGCGTACAAGCCAAGATACAGCGCGTGATGACCATTGGCGGCAACGTAAAGCTGAACCTATCGCTTAATGATGGGCATACCATCGAGGTGCAAGTTGGCCGCGACTACTTCGAAACGCTGCTTGTCGGGCCTGGCGACGATGTTTGGGTTACGCCTAAGGTCGTAAAGGTCTTCTCCCAAGAAGGCGAAGCTAAGAGCTAGATTTACTTCTTCGGTGGGTTATTCCATCGGTCGTCACCCGACTTGTTACTCGTTGTGCTTGGCCAGTTAGGATTAGGTTGTGAACCGCCACCTTTTTAACCGGTCGAACCTTTACTTCTAATGTAACTCATATTCCCTCCTCCGCTACAATCAATTCTCGCCTAAGTTATATATATCGTAGAAAGTCGCCATTTTACACCCAAC
The DNA here is from genome assembly GCA_009692825.1 of Dehalococcoidia bacterium. Taxonomy (GTDB): domain Bacteria; phylum Chloroflexota; class Dehalococcoidia; order SHYB01; family SHYL01; genus SHYL01. The sequence continues at coordinate 8,486 of SHYL01000017.1, forward strand.
CAAGATTTTGCTTTTAAGCGTTTCGCTTTTATCTCGAAGCGTCATCAGGTCTTATCGGTATTCTCTCCAAGATTGCGTCGTAGAAAACGAATTGTACCCGCCGGCGTGGAACCTTTGTCATTCCATTCTTTCTTGTACGATTCGGAGGTATACCCATCAGAATCATCATGAAAGCCAAACAAAACCGCATCCATCACAAATTGCGTAGGATGGATTGCCATGCTGATCTCTAGGAGGCTCCTCCAACTTATCGTACCCGTATACGGGACATTTGTAGGTCATCTTTAGCGCTTCAACTTCTCCAGGTACGCTTTTCTGAACTTTGCGACCTTCGGTGCGATTATCACCTGGCAGTACCCCTGTTCCGGGTTGTTTCTGAAATACTCGCCGTGGTACGTCTCAGCCGGGTAAAACGCAGAGAACTGCGTGACCTCTGTTACGGTTGGGTGCGGCCATAGCTTCGCCTTGTTAATCTCAACGACCGTGCGCTCGGCAATCTCTTTCTGCGCCGCCGAGTGATAGTAGATCGCTGACCTGTATTGTGTGCCGTGGTCCGGCCCCTGGCTGTTCAGTGTGGTTGGGTCGTGGATACTGAAGAAAACCTTCAGCAAGTCTGAGTACGAATGCTGCTTCGGGTCAAACGTTACCTGCACAACTTCCGCGTGACCAGTACGCCCGGAGCACACCTGCTCGTATGTCGGGTTCACAATCTTGCCGCCGGAATATCCCGACTGTACTTTCTCGACGCCCTTCAGCAGTTCATACACCGCTTCCAGGCACCAGAAACATCCACCCGCCAGCGTAGCTACTTCTCGTTCTTGCTGCATAAATTTTCTCCTCTGTTGAGATATCTCATCGATTTTACGATATTCATTGTCTTACTAATAAAAAACGCCCCAGTTATTCGGAGCGTTTTCTTGACAGTGAGTTGGCGAAGGTACTAAGCGCGTACTTAGCTCAGGTGTTTCTTGAAAAACTCTATCGCCCGCGGCCAGCTGTCGTATGAGGCAGCGTGGTTATAGACTCCGCCATTCCTGTTATTGAAAAACCCGTGCTTTGCGCCTTCGTAGAAATGCAGCTCCAGGTTTTTGCCATGTTTTGCAAAGGCTTCTTTTAGCTGATTGCCGCGCTCTAGCTCGTCGGTGCCGTGGAACCCCAGTACTGGCGCTTTGATTTTGCCGACCGTCTCGTCAATGTTTTCACGTACGCCGCCGTAGTAAGAGACGCATGCCGCCACATGCGGATTGCGTGACGCTGTCCTCAGCGAGAGGCCGCCGCCCATGCAGAAGCCGACGCAACCGAACTCACCGCCGGAGCCAAATGACTGCGACGTTAGCCACGCTGCGCACAAATCTATCTCGCGGTCAATCAATGCCGGGTCGGCGCCTACTGTCCCTCGGTTCCTCGCGTCCTCGATGGTTTCGTACACCTTGCCGTGATACAGGTCAGGGGCAATGGCCGCGAATCCAAGTCTGGCGTAGCGCTCAGCTATATCCTTAATGTCCGCGTTCAGTCCGAATACTTCCTGGATGACGATTATGGAAGGGTGTCTGCCTTCGCTTAGAGGGCGAGCCAGGTATGCAGGTACTTCGGCTGCATCTGATACTGGAATACTAAGCATTTTGGTTTCTATCTGTTCAGGCATAGCTTCTCCATATTTTTCATTCCGAGGCGATAATACCCATCTCCGTCATGTGGAGGGCAGGGTGAGGCGTCTTACTGCGAAAACTTCTTGATGACTTCCAGTGCTTCTTTCGCATGGCGCTCCATATCCTGCGTGTCCTCGATAACGTGACGGATAACACCCTGCTTGTCGATAATAAACGTTACGCGGTTGTTAGCAACGCGCTCTTCGTTAAATGCGCCGAACGCCTTGGTTGTCGCGTACTTTGGGAAGTCTGACCATAATGGGAACTGGAGTCCGCAGTGGTCCGCAAAAGCTTTCTGAGGCGGCGCGGCGTCCGTGCTGCTCCCAATGATCTGTGTGTCTAGTTTCTGGAATTCTGGAAGCATCGTCTGGAAGAAGCGCATCTCCCTCTCACAGCCGCCTGTGAACGCTCGTGGGTAGAATGCCACCACAACATTCTTCTGGCCCTTGAAGCTGGATATTGGTATCTCTTGCGGCGGTCTGTCTGCCGTCACGAATGAAGTATTCGGTGCTGCGTCTCCTGGTTTTAACATCTTTCTCCTCTGTTTTTCTGATTTAAGATTTTGTTATTGTTGCGATGCTTATTTGAGACCAGCTCGGGGCGCCCATCACCTCGGCCCACCTGCCGTAGAATGCGCGCTGGTTTGACTCACTGGGTGTTGCGGAGACTATGCCCGGGTACGTCTCATGCTTCGTATCCTTGCCCATCATCAGCTGAAGGTTCATCGGGAATTTTCTGCCCTGTATTGTCTTGGCAGACGTTGTGCACTGTCCCCAGTTATTCATATCGTCCTGATCCATGTTTCCGCTTGGGCCCATTGCGGTGACCAGGTTTCTGGCGTACGCCTCTTTCACTTCTTTCGGTGCGTCCTTGTCGACGATGCAGTACGACCAAATCTCGGTCTTTTCCGGGCCTCTAGGGTGCCACATACGGACGAACGGGCTGCCGTGCCAACTGAAATTCGGGAACATCGTTGACGCCCCGAACGTGCCGTGCTTCATCTTCTCCTTGCCCAGGCGTTTCTCGGTTTCTGCGGTGATTGTTGTCCGATACTCGTTTATGATGCCCTGCCGATTCTGAGTAACCTGTGGGTTTGGACCGGGTCCGTTGTATACCGATACGATGCAGTGGCCGTTGCCTGTGTGTACCGATAGGTTGTTGCTCTGATAGATATTTTCATTCCTGGTTCGTGAGAGTCCTGAAAGGCTCATGGAACCGTGTGTAACCGGGATGTGGTAGCCGTCGCCTGCGAAGTTGTCGGACGGCATCTTCCAGTTGCACGGTATGACGAACCTGTGGACTCCACTCAGTACTTCAGTGCCGCCGGCGCGTCTGTCCAGCATCAGGTCTAGGAAAAACGCCGCGTCGCCTATGTAATCTCGGAGCGGTGGCGCTTCTTTGTCCCACGTGGCAAACGTCAGCCCCTTGTACGAGTCCACCTGCGCTTCGACCAGCCCCCACTGCGAGCGGTCCAGTTCTTCAAAATACGCTTCTTTGTATCCTGGCACGCCCACCAGCTTGCCGTCCGTTGCGAACGTCCAGCCATGATAAGTGCACATGAACGATGACGTGTTGCCTGCGTCCGCCCTGCAGATGCGGTTGCCTCTGTGGCGGCACATGTTCAGGAATGCGTGCAGTTTGCCTTTGGAGTCGCGTGTTAAGAGTACAGGGTCCTCGCCCATGTATGTAGCGGCGAAATCATTGTTGTTTCTTACCTGGCTCTCATGGCCTATGAAGAGCCACATTCGCCCGAATATCTGCTCGAGCTCCTGCTCGTAGATATCGCGGTCAACATATATACGGCGGTCGAGAAGTCCATTCTTGGACACGAGACCTTGAGTAGAAATAGACATGAGCCACCTCCGGCACCGAAGAGATTGAAGTAACCCTTACCATAGCCAACGGCCGTTTGCTTGTCAAGCTATAAGGCAATCATACCTCTGACACACCTTGACGCCTAATGAGGGCTCTTGCCATACCCCTCATCAACCATCCACCCTACGAGTGGTACTAGACTGGCAAAACCAAGAATTATCCATAGTCCCGGCCAGCCATTACCGCTTTGCCTCATGTACCTAGCCCATGTTGGCATCTTATCAGCGACAAAACGACTATCTTCCTTCGTGTGAAACACAACTTTTTCTACGCATGGCCCCTTTCGGTTTTACAGATCTCTTCATTTACCGCATAGCGAAGGTGGGGCCCGTGTGGATAAGCATGGTCTTGATACAGGTAAAATCCGCCAGCGAATGCCATAGCGAGTGGAAGCATGATAGCTAAAGCAAGCCTAATGTAACGGTGTTTACGTATTTTCATATCAATGTCCCGCCCGCTCTGGGCGGTGATAGCCTTTTAACCCTTGGATTCTTTCTAGTTATTGGCTCACGTTCTTTGACCGGTATAGATGGGTCTTCAAATGGTAGGCGCATCGAGTAGTGACTGCGGTCAAATAGAGTTTTGGCTGTGTTGAAATTGCAGCCTGATGGATGCACAGTAACTTCAACGCTGGTATCTCTGATAAGAGATGCGGTGATAGCCACGTTGAACTTGGTTCCATCTTTCTTGGTGTGTATGTTCTCGAACATGACATATTCGTACTTCAAAAGAAGTCCTAGTTTTTCCAGGAAATCATATGTAGGTTCCTGTGTGGTCACGATATTTACGTGCTTACCGATTACTTCCGACGGGGCATATCCATAGAGACGTGGGGCTCCCGGGTTCCAGGTAGTTGACCTCTCTCTTCAGGTTAAAGCTGAATACTGTATCTTCTGAAGACTCTACGATCGCTGTGAGCGGCGCCATGCCTTGCTCTTGGACTTTTCTTTCTGTGATGTCCCTTAGGATTGCCAGCGAGGCATGCACTCCGTCCCATATGATAGGTACGCTTGAAACCTCGACCGTTCGTATCTTCCCGCTACGGGTTTGCTATGGAGGCCTGCTTTATTCTTGGTCTAGATGATGGGTAAGTCTTCTGGGATAACGAACTCGCGTGGCGCTCGTTCCAGCGCTGCTTTTGCGCTGCTGACGCCGTACAGCTTAATATAGGCGTCATTTACAAAAACCCTGTTAGCGCCCGCGTTTATTACGATTGCATCGGCGATGTTGTTTATAAGGTAACGGTAAAAGCCTATGGATTCAGCCTCGGACAATGGGCTGTTTTTCTTTGGAGTGGAACTAGCCTTGAGAACTTTGCCTGTTCCCCATCGTGGGTTTTTCCTTGGCGATGACACTGGCTTACTCATTGAAAACCTTGAGATATAGAATTCGGCTATTTATCCTTGAAGCGGTAACCTACGTTCCTAACAGTATCTATGAACGTGTGCCCTGCGTCTTCGATCTTGCTCCGCAGCCTTCTCACGTGTACATCAACGGTCCTGGTGCCCCCAAAGTAATCGTAACCCCATACCTTATTTAGCATGACCTCGCGTGTAAAAACGCGTCCCGGAGATGCGGCAAGGAATTTGAGCAATTCATATTCCTTGAACGTTAGCTCTACACTTTCGCCGGCCAGCGATACTTCATACCTCTCGGTATCTATTACAAGGTCACGAAAGGAAAGGACGTTCTTGCTGACATGCGCATGGGTTTTGGAGAGAAGCTGCTTTATCCTTGCCAGCGCTTCTGTAGCCTCAGGAGGTGCTGACATGATGTCCTCTACGCCTAGAGTGAAATCGAAGTTTGCCATCTTGTCCACGCTTAGAAGAGCGATTAACGGGATGTGGAGGCTTGATTTGCAGCTCTTGGCAAATTCCTTTAATTGGACATCGGTGTGCATGGGTAGGCTGAAGTCCAGCACGACGATTGACGGGGATTCGGTCTCACATAATCTCAGCGCTCTTACTACTGTGGTAGCGAGGAGAGGATGCAGATCGCCGCCGCTTAGCCCTGATATGAGGTTCAGCGTGCTTGGGTCTTCCCGCGCTATGACGAGCACGCGGGTCAACTGATTTTCTTTACCGTTAATGCTGACAGCCATATAGGTACTCAGGTAGAAAAATTAGATGAAGGCTACCACCAGATCTTGCCTTTGACGTCTTTGGCAAGGTCTGCATAGTCATGTGTCCATAGTTCAGTGCTTAAATACTTCCAGCCGCCGTCCGCCAGCAGGCATACGATGTTGCCCTCTGTCATGCGGCTGGCTACCTGTCGCGCGCACGCTACCACGGCGCCGCAGGATATACCTGCGAAAATTCCTTCTTTATCCGTCAATTCCTTCGAAGCCCGGAATGCTGTTTTGCTATCGATCATGATGCGGCCGTCCAGCATATTGAGGTCCAATATTGGTGGAATAAATCCGTCCTCGAGACTTCGGAGGCCTTGTATGAGGTCTTCCGGGTGAGGTGCCGCCGCAATTACCTTGGTCTCTTTGTTCTTTTCTTTGAGACGCCTGCCTACGCCCATGAGCGTACCGCCAGTGCCGAGCCCGGCTACGAATACATCAACCTTCGGTAGGTCTCTTAGTATCTCTACGCCTGTAGTCTCATAGTGGGCGAGAGGGTTTGCGGGATTTCCGTACTGGAACGGCATGAAGTACTTGCTGTCCTTCGCCATGTCTTGTGCCACCTGGATGGATCCGTTGGTGCCTCGACTCCCGTCTGAGAGAATAATTTCCGCGCCGTACAGCTGAAGGAGCTGCCTGCGCTCATGGCTCACGTTTTCAGGCATTACCACCTTTAGGCGGTAGCCTTTGTATCTGGCTATCATCGCGAGCGATATACCCGTATTGCCGCTCGTAGCCTCAAGTATTATCTTGTCCTTCGTGAGGGATCCATCTGCCTCGGCCTTGTCGATCATGTACTTGGCTATGCGGTCCTTGACGCTGCCGGTGGGGTTCTGACCCTCCAGCTTGGCATAGATATGTACCTTTGGCTTCGGTGTCATCCTCTGAAGTTCTACCATAGGTGTATTGCCTATGGTGTCTACGATACTGCTGAATACCATCGTTAAGCCTCTGCACTGGCCTTCTCAAGATGCGGGATGCCGCAGAACTCTTCGTAGTCGATCAGCTCATGTAATGTCGGTTTGTCTCCGCAGAGTGGGCAGTCCGGGTTTCTCCTGATCTTGAACGTACGGAATTCCATGGACATCGCGTCGAAAATAAGCAGGCGGTTGACCAGCGGCTCACCTAGATCAAGCAAAAGCTTGATCGTCTCGACTGCCTGAATGCTGCCGATGATTCCGGGCATCACGCCCAGCACGCCAGCCTCGGCGCAGCTTGGAACGCTACCGGGAGGGGGTGGAGCGGGGAACAAGCAGCGGTAGCAGCCTTTGCCTGGGAGGTAAGTGGTTGCCTGTCCGTCGAACTGCAGAATGCTTCCATCTACAAGCGGCTTTTTGGTCATGTATGCTGCATCGTTAGCGAGATATCGGGTCGGGAAGTTATCGCACCCGTTCACGATGATATCGTACTGTGAGAAAAGTTCCAGCGCGTTTTCAGACGTCAGCTGGACTTTATGCGGTACCACTTTCACATCTGGGTTTATCTCACCCAGCGTCTCGCGGGCGGATTCGACCTTAAGCTTGCCGACCGAGCTGGTCTTGTGTAGTATCTGGCGCTGGAGGTTTGTTACGTCCACCGTATCGAAATCTATGATTCCTATGGTGCCGACTCCGGCCGCGGCCAGGTATAGTGCGGTGGGCGAACCGAGTCCGCCAGCGCCAATGAGTAGGACCTTTGACTCCAGGAGCTTACGCTGACCCGCGCCGCCCACCTGGGGCATGATGATATGTCTGCTGTATCTCTTGACCTGGTCTGATGTAAGTGAAACTGCCATTTTTACCGCCTTCGGCCAGCTTTGCTGGAAAGTTGATCTATTTTAAGTAAGCTAGATTTTACTACTAACGACTCGCAAAACAATAATCGCTGGGCTTGGTGCTGTCAAATAAGAGATGGGATTTTGTAGTGGCTAGATATAGTAGGCTGTTGTTGCGGTCTCTTGTGGTTTCTGCTTGGATGCGAGGGTGCCGATGGTTGTGGCGTTAAGCAGGTTCCGTGTGAGCAAATCTATATCCCGCCAGATCTCTTGCTGCGAACAGGACCCGGCCAGGCTGCATTCGTAAGTGCCGTCAAGGCAATCGATCGTGTGTATTGTGCCCTCGAGCGTAGATATGACCTCACCAAGCGTTATGCTTTGCGGCTCTTTAGCAAGATTGTGACCGCCCTGGGGGCCGCGTCTGGAGTGTATGAGGCCTGACTTGCGAAGGGTGGTTAACAGTTGGTCGAGATATGGCTCAGGCACGCCTTGTCGGCGAGCTATCTCCGATGTCTGAATTGGACCCTTGTTGTAGTTCTGGGCAAGATCAATAAGAGCGCGGACTCCATAGTCCACCTTCATTGAGACTCTCATGTGCTTCCCTTCTGTGGAATGTACCTAAAGTATAACACTTACCACGCGATTGTTATGAATATAGATAGACAAAAATTTATGGGAGGCTTTGCAAACGGGTCTTACAACTCTATAATCGGGAATCACTTACCCTAAAGCGATTAATTTTATGAAAGGAGTCTCTTATGGCGAAAAAATTAGAGCCTCTGGGCAGCCGGATTCTTATTAAACCTGTAAAGATTCAGGAGAAGACCAAGAGTGGTTTATTTCTTCCTGACCTCGTAAAAGAAGTCCCGCAGGAAGGGACCGTTATAGCGGTCGGACCTGGCAGACGTAACGATAAGGGCCTGCGTATCCCTGTCGAGATCAAGACTGGCGACCATGTCATATACGCGAAGTTTTCGGGCACGCAGTACCAGGACGAGGCGCAGGACTACTACCTGATTGACGATTCTCAGATCCTCGCGAAGCTAGAGTAAACCACTAGCCCTGATTTAGAACTAAGAAGGAGGCCGTTAACGGCCTCCTTCTTAGTTTATTTCGATAAGATGTGGATTTCCGCGAGATATTTCACAAGTTTATAATTACCCAACCTTAATTTCGGAGTACTTGTGGCAATAAATCGACAAGGTCAGGCAACGCTTGAAGAGCAAAACACTCGTGGTTTTGCCTCTCTCAAGTTTGGGGACTTTCGCCTTCTATTCCTAACATCTCCTGTTAGCTCCATCGGTCAGGCGACCCAGAGATTTGCAAATGCCTATCAGGTTTACCAACTTTCCGGGTCCAGCGCGCAGCTAGGGCTGACCTTTCTCTTTCAGGCGCTCCCTCAGATTCTCTTTGGCTTCATTGGCGGAATGCTGGCTGATAAATTTGATAGAAAAAAGCTCATCAACATTAACCAGGGGACTCAGATATGCCTTGCAGTCCTGCTTGGACTTCTAACCGTTTTCGGGAAGATACAAGTCTGGCATATCTACGCGGTAACCTTTTTCGCCTCCTGCACCAGGCAGCTGGAGCAGCCGGCGCGGCAATCGATAATTCCCAGCCTGGTCCCGCGTGAATACATACTGAACGCAAGCACCCTGAACCTTACAGTTGGCAGGCTGTCCCAGTTCTTTGGACCTATGTTGGCAGGCGTAATGGTGGCGGCTATGGGTATCAGCTCTGCCTATTTTATAAATGCTGCCTTGATACTCCCGGCATTTTTAGTTATCCGCATGATTCATTTACAGGATAGCCCTTCAAGGCGCGCGCTCAAATTGAACATGCATACGGTCTTTGAAGGCCTGGAGTTCGCCATCGCCTCAAGGGTGCTTATCGCGTTCATAGCCCTCGATTTTGTGGTCCAGACCACGGGATACTTTCAGGCCATGATGCCCGTCATAGCAAAGGACGTTCTTGAGCAAGGACCTGTTGGATTAGGGCTCTTGATGTCTGCCCCATCGCTTGGCTCCCTTGCAGGGTTCGTGATGCTCTTGCTCATGGGGAACATTAAACGAAAGGGCCTGGTATACATAGTTTCTATTCTTATCTTTTGCATCACACTTTTTGTGTTTTCACAGTCCACGTGGTTTGTTCTCTCGCTGGCACTGGCGGCTGGACTTGGGTTTGTCGACTCCATTGGTATGGCTATCAGGCAGACCAGTCTTCAACTGCTTGCCCCTGATGAAAAGCGTGGGAGAGTGATGTCGGTTAATTGGGTGATTTCCGGTGGGGCAGATTCATTGGGCGGAGCTTATCTGGGGTTTATGGCCTTCTTGCTCGGGGTGCAAACAGCGCTAGCTATGGGTGCAATTATAGGAGGCGCAATGGCTCTCTCATACCTGTTGTTCTGGAAAAAAGTGCGAGACTTTACTGGATGAAGCGTAACCGTTCTTGCTCCTACTTATACAGCAGATTTCCCCTCAGCATGAACGACCTCAGCGTTCTCCACGCCGCGTTCAATGCTTTCAGACGCTCCGCCTCTACTGGCGTTTCGCCGTACCTGTGCTCCACGTATTCCTTCGTGATGTCTGGTATCTCCGGTGCGTTGTCGAACCGCTGGCTCAGGCGTTCCTCATATTCGTACGGCGTTTCCGGCCCGTTCCTCGGTATCCCGGCGGATCGTCCCTGCCACATCAGTCCCTGGTATATCTCGCGTATGGTGAACGTCCTCTCAATGTTGTCTGATTGTTGTACTGACTGAGGTATCTGTTGGGGTTCTACCTCAATAGACTTCTTCTTCCTGAATCTTCCCAGCAATGCGTTAAATAGCGACCCGATATCCGCTTTGAGCGTTTGCCAAGAAAAAAGCGATTCGCCGAACTCGTCTATATCCTCTTTGGCACGTGTTTTCCACCGGCGGTAGAAAGCCTTTGCTAGCAGAAAAGTGATTATGCACGCTACGATAAGAAGTAGCGTCCACTTGATTACAGCTATCAAATCAGGGGATATTATGCTTGAAGTGTCGCCTTCTGCCGCTTTGCGGAGTTCATTAACGCCTGGCGGTTTTATCTTTACTTGAGGCGGAGTTCCGAAAATAAATGAAATTATCCAGTGAACAACAAAGATTACGCTGCCCACGACCAGGCCCAGGGGCAGCAGCACCGCATAAATAAAGCCTAAAAGTACCCATTTAGCTATGAATCGTAGCGGCTCCATCAGTGCTGACGCTAGGTCGAATGAGAAGAGGCTCGTTAAGCCTATCGCGAGTACCACGATTACGAAGCTCATTCCCAGTAGGAGCGATAGCCACCTGCGGTCGAGCAGTGTCGATACGCCCTCGTGCTCGACCATTTCTTCGCGTACCGTCTGAAGATTTATCAGCGCCATCCCGAGCAGACCAATGAAGAAATACGCGGCTGCGAACAACCCTATTGATACACCGGGGCTTGGTAGCTTATCCGATTTCGCGAGCATTGCCCATAGCGTGATGAGAGCCACCATCACGGCCAGCCCTATCAAGAATTTGCGGTTAACGTCTTGGGATGTATATATGGTCTGTGCTGCTGATATGCCTCGCCACAGCATGTACAGGCTGAAACCGAATGCCGCAATCATCAGCGAAATATTGTGAGACGCGTAGCTCAGCCACCCGCTTACGTCCCACAGAGGCACGCTGCCATAGTTATCGATCCTCACTACGGACAGAGTTGCCATTAAAAGCAGCGGCAAAATGAGAAAGAAACTGTTGCTGTTCTGATTCCGCTTACCGGCCACCCTCGCTCCGCTTTCAGTGATTAGCCCTATCGCCAGTACACTCCAGAACGAGAGGGGCGTCTGCTCCCAGCCTGTCGCTGGCCACTCTCTGAGCAGCATTAGCCACGGATATATTATTAGCGAATCCATGAGCACCGATAACAGGGCAATGGACCGCGTGATTGAGGGCATTCTCAGTTTTGAAAGCGCATGGTTCAACCTAGTACCAGTTCCTTATCAAATTGATTAAGTCCGCCACCTGCTGGTCCGATATCTGCGACTCGTTGAACGCGGGCATTATTTCCTTGCCGCCGCGTATTTGCTCAGCTATCTTCCTGTCGCTGAACTCATAAAAGAAAGTATTTTTCCTTAATGATGGCCCGATTCCTCCGAAGCCTTTCTCCCCGTGGCACCTGCTGCAATTTTCATTGAACAGGCCTTTGCCTTATTCGGCGCTGCCGCTCAGCTGCAGTATCGCCGACACATCTGGCTTCGGCTTGGCGTTTGCCTCATTCGCGAACCACCACCCGGCGCTCGATACAAATAAAAGCGTCACGCATGACGCCACTATTGTGCCCATCACTGGCAGGTAGCCGAACCTCTTCCAGAAAAACATCCCTGTGAGTCCCGCCAGTTGGAAGAGCGGCATGACGTACGCGCCTTTAGCGTGTATCACCGTCGGCCCTAGTATGGTGAGGACTACGGTCATCGTTGCGAATATCACCATCATGTGCCGGCGGAACTTCTCGCCCACAGGCAGCCCTTTGCGTACTGCGATTATCTTGAACACGATCAGCGTGAATACGCTTATGCCCAGCCATGAATGCCATGTTGGCCGCGTTGCATATCCCACGTAGCCTATGATGCTGATGCACGTGATAATGGCTATGAACAGTATGATGCCTATCCCCGTGTACCCGAAGATTCTGTGGATTAGCGAAAGCTTCTTGTACGTCGAGTCTTTGAATCCGAACGCTTTGACCCAGATTATCCGCATAAGGCCGATGTTTATCAGTGCAAGCAATAATGCCGTTAGTGTGAGTAGGCTTTTATATAGATCACGGTCCGGCTGCCAAAAATCAAAAGGAATAAACATTCGCTACCTCCCGCCTGCTCTCGTTGTCTCGTCTATTCTTACGCCTTCGATGTCATGCCAGTTCACTGCGTCCGAGACGTTATACGAAGGTATACCGTCGATTCGTACATCGAAATATTTGTTTCCCACCGTTATCAGCGCTAGCTTGCGGCCTGTGCGTCGGAATCGTATCGCTGTAGCAAGCAGGGCTTCGTCAGGCGTGGACGTGATTATGGCAATAGTCGCGTTCCACGGCAGCAAGCGAGCCTCTCTTTCAATAAGCTCGGCTAAAGTCATCAGCGGCCAGCCCTGCAGCTGCGCCAGCGCCTCCAGCACCTGCATGAGCTGGTCCGGGTGGTCGGAAGGCGGCAGTTTAATCATGCGCTCGGCGGAGTGATACGGCTCGTTTACATACAGGCCGACTCTGTAGTCGTTGCGTATCGCATAGTCCGCTATCGATGCAGCCGCCACTATCGTTGTTTCCAGCCTTTGTCTGACGATACCGTAAAACGGAGGCTCTATGGACCGCACATCAAGGAACAGTGCCAGGTCGACGCTTGTCGTTGGCTCGAAGACCTTCGTCTGAAGTTTCTGGTGTCGGGCTGTGCTCCGCCAGTGCACTCTCTTAAGCGGATCGCCCGCGACGTAGTCGCGGATCGTCATCACGCGTGCAGGGTCCTCAAATAAATGCTGGCGCAAACGTATATCGCCGAATGGGGCCTTTGACGGGATGCCAAGCTGCTCCAGCGGCACTATTGGCGGATAGACGATAAGCTGGTCTACCTTCGGCTCAAAGCTCTCCGTCTGCGAAAATCCGAACAGGTCCCCGGAACGGATCGTCGCAGGCCCAAATGTGTAATACCCGCGCCTCGTGCACTCTATCGGATACTTGCGTGTCAGGCTGTAATACCAGCCCAGAGTTAGAAAATTGGTGAGCGTGAGCCGTTCTGGCTTTCCCGAGTTCGAGATTTTGCCTTTGGGATATGTCAGCCCCTCCGGCACCTCGTCCTGTATCTGCGCCCAGGGAAGAGGCAAGATTTTCCTGTTCGCCAGGCGTATTTCTAATGTAACTGTCTCGCCGTAGAACGCCCTCGTGGCGCTTAGCTTCCTGCCGTATTCCACTTTGTACAGCGCGTTTTTTGCCCACAGCCGTGCGGCGCCTGACGCGAGGAAAAGTAATAGCGCTATGAGGAGTATTGGGGTCTGGCGCAGGACGACGGAAAGTATAAGCAGCGCAACCGTTATC
>SHYL01000018.1 GCA_009692825.1 Dehalococcoidia bacterium
TGACCCGGTGAATAAGAGTTAATCACGTATCGTTAATATCGCCGTTTGCTCGCAAGGGGCGCCGGCGATTTCGTTATAGCGCGACTTTTCAGGAAACGATCGCGATATGCTGCGGCAATCACATATGTTCCTTTTATAAGAGTTCAATTGATTGGGTTCGCAACCATTACACCATCGAAAAAGCACATGTGATAAGGCTGGTCTGAGAACGCCCAGTCCTTGCCATATTCCTTAGTCCAATCAGCGGGCTTAATCGTTCCATATGCCTGATCAAACTTTGCCCATATGTCCTCAAGCCCCCGTTTTAAGAAATGCCAGTGTCGGCTTTTGTCCGGCTTTCATTTATCACCTTCACAAATATTTTTCATGGCGAATTATAGCTATTAGTACGTGAATGTAAAACGCATGGTTCACTTTTAAAATAAGAAAGGGGAGGCAATATTGCCTCCCCTCGGGTTTTTTGCTGAATCTATGTGCTAGATGAAGATCGGGGCGAGCACCAGTGTGATCGTGCTGAGGAGCTTCACCAGAACGTGGAGCGATGGGCCAGCGGTATCCTTGAAGGGGTCGCCGATGGTATCGCCGACAACAGCAGCAGCATGAATATCACTGCCCTTCTTGACGATGTTGCCATTCTCATCCTTCATTCCACCTGACTCGATGAACTTCTTGGCATTATCCCATGCGCCGCCCGAGTTGTTAAGTACGGTGGCAAGGAGCAGGCCGCTTATGGTACCAACCATCAGGAATGCACCCGCAGCCTCAGCCTTGAGCGTCACGCCTACGATGATTGGCATCGCAATAGCGACGATACCGGGAAGGATCATCTCCCTCAAGCCAGCCTTTGCTGTGATGTCCACACAGCGTGCGTAGTCAGGACGGACGGTGCCAGCCATAATACCGGGATTCTCCCTGAACTGGCGCCGGACTTCCTGGATGACGTCACCGGCCGTCTTAGCTACGGCCCTAATAGCCAATGAGCTGAAGAGGAAGGCGAGCATAGCGCCCAGGAATGCCGCTATGAATACTTTGACGTGAGTAAGGTCGATTGCTGCGAAAGTTGGCAAAGATTTCTGTACTTCATCTATGTAAGCGAAGAACAGGAGGAATGCCGCAAGACCGGCTGAGCCGACCGCATAACCTTTTGTGAGTGCCTTGGTCGTGTTGCCGACAGCATCGAGGCGGTCGGTAACTTTGCGGGCGTCGCCTTCGTTGCCGGACATCTCAATAACGCCATTTGCGTTATCTGTGATGGGACCGAAGGTGTCCATCGCGAGGATGTAAGCGGCGGTCATGAGCATGCCCATGGTCGCGACGGCGGTGCCGAATAAGCCGGCGCGGGTATCGGAAACGTTGATGCCAGTGTCTGCAAATGCATGCTTACCTAACCAGAATGACACGCCGAGAGCAGCACTGATGACGACGGCAGTGAAGAATGTTGACTCCAGACCAACTGCTATGCCATTAACGGCGTTGGTAGCCGGGCCTGTCCTGGAACCTTCAGCTATGGACTTCACAGGGCGGTACTTGAACTCAGTGTAGTACTGGGTAATGATTACGAAGAGAACGCTTGTGACTATGCCTGTGATGCCTGCTGCGAAGTAGTAACCCCACTTCACGCCGCCCTCGCTGAGCATGATGTTACATGAAAGTGCTAGGAATCCAATGCTCAAGAGAACGGATAAGGCAAAGCCTTTATTCAGCGAGCCCATCGGATCATCCGTCTCTTTTGTTTTGAAGAAAGGAAGATTGGAACCTACGGTCAAAACGCCAAGCGCTGTGGCGAAGATACCGAAAGATCTAACGATAAGGGGAAATAGTACCCAGTACTCGGGGTGAGCGATGCCGGGCACGTCTTTAACTGCCAGATAAATGATGACGCCTAAAATCATGGCGCCGATGTTCTCAGCAGCTGTTGATTCGAAGAGGTCAGCGCCGCGTCCTGCGCAGTCGCCTACGTTATCGCCGACGAGGTCAGCGATGACGGCAGGGTTGCGGGCATCATCTTCAGGTATGCCCTTCTCTACTTTGCCGACGAGATCAGCACCCATGTCAGCCGCTTTGGTATAGATACCACCGCCGAGTTGGGAGAAGAGGGCCACAAAGCTGGCTCCGAAACCAAAGCCTACGATCAAGAACGGAGCAAGCTCTGGGTTGTCGCTGCCGCCGAAGGCGTAATACATGATTGTTACGCCAAGGAGACTCAGCGCGACGATCAGGAAACCTGATACTGCGCCACCGCGCAAGGCAGTTTGAACTGCTGCATTGAGTCCCTTCTTTGCGGCTGCTGCCGTTCGCAGGTTCGACTTAACACTGACATACATTCCCACGACACCGGCAATGCCGGAGCAGGCGGCGCCGACCAGGAAGGCAATGGAAGTGCGCCACGCCAGGCCCATCTTGTCAGCGTTGTCACCTGTGGTTGTGCCGTTGCCGTTGATATCCGGCGGTACGTCTGTGACGAGACGGAGGACTATTGCTAACGCGATCGCCGCAAATACGGAAAGGATCGCTATGGTGCGGTACTGGCGCGCAATGAAGGCTTTAGCGCCTTCAAGGATGCGCCCCGCGATATCTTGCATCTGGGCGTTCCCAGAATCGCGGCGCAGCACGTCCCACATCAGATATAGAGCGAAGAGTATGGCAAAAATGCCAGCTATTGGAACGATTAATACCATTGAAGAATATTCTCCTTTTCTTTCCCTCTACTTTTGTGAGAGGGATACGGTAAGAGATTCTTACCAAGGCTCCCGCCTGTTGTAAACATTTACAACGGCATTTAAAAACCCGCCGCATTTCCCGACGGGCTGAACCTAAAACCGAGATATTTTATATTAAAAGTAAATTCTTTGCCAGCGATAAGGATAGGTGCCATCAACTTGGCTATTGCGCCCATGTCACAAAAACCAGGCAATTTTCAAAAATCGGAGTATACTTTCGTTTCGGTTTCTGGGTTAGCGTAAAAAAGAGTAAAAGTACTACTAATAAATGAAGAATAGCGACCCGAAGAACAAAGACCAAGCTCCAGATCAACAACAGCAGTCCAAAAATCAGAACGCAATTCCAGGGCAAGCTCCCGCCGGTCAGCCAGTTCCCGATAAGATGGGAACTTTTTATGCTCTAAAGTTCCCTGGGTTTCGCTTGCTTTGGTTCGGGTCCTTATTCTCAACGTTCAGCCAATGGATCCAGCAAGCCACTTTAAGCTGGGTAGTTTATGACATGACCGGTTCCGGCACCTTGCTGGGCACGGTAAACGGGTTCAGGCTTGTACCAAACCTGATCATATCTCCGATAAGCGGACTAGCAGCAGACCTTTTCGATAAGAAGAAGATACTTATTTATGCGCAGCTTCCATTATTGATAATGACGCTGGGCATGGGCGTATTATTTGCCTTTGGAAAAGTAGAGACTTGGCACCTGCTTACCTTCGCACTTTTGTCCGGGATACCATCAGCTATTTTCCAGCCGGTGCGCTCGTCCGTGATTCCTGTCGTTGTTCCCAGATCCGCTTTGCCAAACGCGGCAGCGATGAATTCCGGTGCAGTGACTTTCACACGTATCCTGGGACCTGGAGCAGCAGGCATAATGATCGCCGCGCTCGGACCATCAGGCAACTTCTTTATCCAGGCTGCCGCTTACGCTATGGTAATGGCCAGCATATTCATAATGGTCCTACCGAAAGCTCCCAAGAAGGCAACGACACTGGCGTCAGTTAAAAAAGACTTTGCCGACGGATTCGCCTACTGCATCAAAAATAAAGCGGTAAGAATCCTGATGGTTATGGCGTTATTCGGTCCGTTCTTTATACAACCCTTCCAGTCGCTAGTAGCAATATTTGCAAAGGAAACGTTCCACTCGGGTCCCCAGGGATTTGGATACCTTCTCGCCGCATCAGGTGGAGGTGCTGTTCTTGGCGCCTTAGTGGTAGGCTCCGCGAATAAGGTAGAGAAACGCGGATACATACAGTTGTTCGGCATAATTGGATTTGGCGTTTCAATCATCTTCTTCGCTCTCGTAACGCATTTCTGGCTCGGACTCATCATGATGATGTTCACGGGCGCCTTCCAGCTATTCTTTTTAACCACCAACCAGGCGCTGGTCCAGCTATCCGTTCCTCCTAAGCTGATGGGGCGCGTTTCAGGCATCCTATCCATCGAGGCTGGACTTCTTCCCGTGGGCTCAATTCTTTCAGGATTTTCATCAGACGTAATCGGCGAAAAAGATACGGTGATAATCATGGGAGCTATGTGTATTGGCCTTGGCCTGCTTCTTCTTTTCTTTGTTCCAATGGTCAAGAACATGGGACCATCAGTAGCTATGCGTGCGCAAAAAGAGCTCGAGGAAAAAGAGACGCCTAGCATGGCGCAATCTAAAGTATAAGGACTTTCCTACGTGCGCAATTAACGTGGTTTCCTGCGGGGCCTAGCAGTGAGGGTTAGAAGTAAGCTAGCCTTCTGGAAGCAGATCCATACATTCGATTCGCTTTCGATACGGGACTACCGCTTGCTATGGATGGGTCAGCTGGGCTCGTCCAGCGGCCAGTGGATGGATCAGATAACCAGGGGCTGGCTGACATGTCTAATCGGAAAGCCCAGCTCGTAGTTGCACAGGCTTCGAGCGAAGTGCGGAATTTCTTACTAGTGACGCTTGTCTTTACGGGCCATATCCATGCGTGGCATATCTACGTTACCTGATTTCTGGCATACTAAAAATTACGCTGTAGCTCCGGCAGCTGTTAATCTTCGCTTTGCTTCAGCATAAACAGCTGCCGGCAACGGGCCCTTGCTCGCTGCCTCGACGTTATGCTTCAGATGCTCGGGGTTCATCGTGCCGACAATGGTAGTAGCCATATCAGGGTTTGAAATAGTAAACCGTAGTATGAACTCCATCTGTGTCATCCCGTTCAGCAGATCGTTCAGTTTTGCCTTATCCCAGAGCTTCCATACGTCCTCGGCGCCGCGCCCTTCACCGGGCACGCCTTTTGCTACGCCGCCGCGTATAACGACGCCCGCGCCAGCTTTAGCGGCCTCGGCAATGGCTGCCTCATGCTCACGCTGCAAAGCTGAGTAGGGGATCTGAAACTCATCAAATACGCCCATCTTGATGTGGTCATGAATGTTCGGGAGTACAGATGAGGAGCCTATAAACCTGATTTTCCCCGCCTTCTTCAAGTCCTGTAGAGTCTGTACTGTATGGTCGTGCTCAAGCGTTTCCTTCGATGGGCTAGCGTGAATCTGGATAAGATCCAGGTGGTCAGTATTCAAACGTTTGAGACTCTGCTCAACACCTTTTGTTATGTTTTCGCGCGTAAATACATGTCCTGCGGGATTCCATGCTGCTCCGGGAGGATCCAAAGGGCAACCGCACTTAGAAGCCAAAAAGTATTCATTACGCCTATTGGAGATGTATTTACCTATTGTCTCTTCGCTTTCGCCGTAATCGATAGATGTGTCGATGAAATTTATTCCTGAGTCCAGGACAGTATTCAGAAGCTTTCCTGCCTGTTCAGGCTCAATGGCTCTTCCACGTCCTCCGGCGTTCCCACGAAGCTCCATGGCTCCAAAGCCAAGTACTGTTACATCGAGTCCTGTTCTTCCGAGTTTGCGCTTCGCCAGATTAGGCATAGTTGACCTCCAAGTTGAATGTGAGGCGGATTATAACACTCTCAAGAGCTAGTAATATCTATTACTTTAGTTAGGTGTAATATTTATCTGCTAAATAATAAGGTTAGGGACGCGTAGCCTAAATTAGATGTCAATAGAGGAGCAAGATATGAACCGTGGGATTGAAATAATAAGCGCTATTTTTGTGCTCTTACTTCTCTCATCCCTCCTTATTATGAGGGTCAATCAGATTATTCGAATCAAGCGTCACCAAGAATTGAGTGAAATGAACAAGGATTTAAGAAAGATTGTTCACGATAAGGAGAACAAATAAAAAGTGGTTTTACTATTGCATCTTCTATTCATTGTCATAGGTTTAATGACAATATTCCTACTGACAATCAAAGTCTCGACTAAAGAAGGTGAGCCGCGAGTAAGTGTACGATACGCGGGCCTGATTGCTGGAATATCCATCTTTGTGGTATTGCTCCTTGTGAACCTCTCCTTCGGACAAATCTCGGCAGGAAGCGAAGGAGTAGTTCTCCAATTCGAAGCAACAACCGGCAAGACTTTTAGTCAGGGTTTCTATACCAAAGCCCCGTGGCAGACGGTAAAGATAATGGATATTCGGATACGGGCATATTCAACTCCCGCCGAAGCAGCTTCGCAAGATTTACAGGATGTGAATACTACCGTCACCCTCAACTACAAGCTTGACCCTCTTAAGGTCGTAGATGTAGTAAGAACTTTGGGAGATAGCTATGCCGCCACAATAATTGTGCCGGCGGTGCAAGAATCAGTAAAAGCTATCACAGCTAAATACAATGCAGCAGACTTGATAGGTCAACGTGAGACAGTAAGAAATGGAATAGTAACCACATTGTCAACGAGGCTTCAACAGCATGGAATCATCGTGGATGCACTGAGCATAACTGACTTCAAATTCAGCCCAGCGTTTTCACAGGCTGTAGAGCAAAAAGTAGCAGCGGTACAGCAGGCTGACCAAGCCCAGAACAAGCTGAGGCAGGTACAGATAGAAGCGCAACAAGCGGCTGCGCAGGCAGAGGGACAGAAGAATGCTGCGATACAGCTGGCTGAAGGCTCCAAACAAGCCGCAATACTCAATGCAGAAGGCTTGGCACAAGCGACACTGACCCTTGCTAAGGCTCAGTCAGACGCCAACAGGCTGCTTAGTAACTCTCTTACACCAGCATTGATTCAGTACACGCAGATTCAGAAACTATCACCTGACGTGAGGCTCATTGTGGCGCCCAACGGAGCAAATCTGTTGATAAACACTAACGACCTTTTCTCGACCCCTACTGCAGGTAAATAAGGAGCAGACAGATGGACAAAAAGAAAATAGGAGTAATCGCGGGCATTTCAGCTGCCATCGTCGCGGTTGTTGCCGGAGTCATTTGGTGGAATAAACGCAAGCGATCTTAAACCGGCGGCGTGCTAACTTAGGTTGCTCGAAATTAGTTTCGTCGGTGCTAAAATCCGTGCGAATTAAAAGGTTTTCTGGAGAAACGGTATGCCTATAGAATCTACGCCTGATTTTGTTGAGAAAGTCTATAAAACAACTGCCGACAAAATAGCCATAATCAGGCAACGATTGGGCAGGCCTTTAACGCTGGCCGAAAAGATTCTTTATGGGCATCTAGACGACCCAAACAACCAGGAAATCATACCTGGCAAAAGCTACATCCTCGTGAATCCGGATCGCGTCTGCATGCAGGACGCAACAGCGCAGATGGCTCTGCTTCAGTTCATGCTCGCGGGCCGCAAGACGGTCGCCGTTCCCACGACAGTCCACTGCGACCACCTGATACTGGCAAAAATGGGAGCGGATGAAGATTTAAAACAGGCGTATCTCCAGAACAACGAAGTCTATAAATTTCTACGCTCCGCGTCTCAGAAGTACGGCATAGGGTTCTGGGAGCCAGGCGCCGGAATCATTCACCAGGTAGTGCTGGAAAACTACGCATTCCCCGGCGGCATGATGATTGGTACGGACTCGCATACACCTAACGGCGGCGGCCTCGGCATGTTCGCTTCGGGCGTCGGCGGTTCTGATGCAGCGGACGTGATGTCAGGATTACCGTGGGAAGTGCTGAACCCTGAGGTGATTGGGGTCCACCTTACAGGTAGGATGAGCGGCTGGACATCATCGAAGGATGTAATCCTGTACCTCTGCGGCGTGCTTACAACTGACGGCGGCACAAACAAGGTGATCGAATACTTCGGTCCCGGCGCAAAGGAGATAAGCGCTACTGGCAAAGGCACCATCACTAACATGGGCGCTGAGCTTGGCGCAACAACATCGATGTTCCCTTACGATGAGTGCATGGCACGCTACCTTCGCGCAACGAAACGCGGTGCGCTTGCCGATATTGCAGACAAGCATAAAGACCTCTTAACAGCAGACCCGGAAGTTGAGAAAAACCCCGAAAGGTTTTTCAAACGTGTTGTTGAAATAGACCTCTCGAAGCTTGAGCCACACATCGTCGGCCCGCACACGCCAGACCTGGCGAGGCCTATTTCAAAGATGGCTGAAGATGTGAAGATGAACGATTATCCCGATAACCTGAGTTCGGCACTGATCGGAAGCTGCACGAATTCATCGTACGAGGACATCAGTCGCGCTGCGGACATCGCTGAACAAGCAAGAGCCCACGGCATGAAGATAAATATCCCTTTCCTCATCACACCGGGTTCGGAGCAGATACGCGCAACCATCGAGCGCGACGGCCAGATCGCAACGCTGCGTTCAATCAACGGGAAGGTGCTGGCGAACGCGTGCGGACCGTGCATCGGCCAGTGGGAACGCACGGATGGAGCGAACACTAAGAAAAACTCGATACTCACTTCATTCAATCGTAACTTCCCAAAGCGCAATGACGGCAGTCCTAACACGCTCTCTTTCATGAGCAGCCCTGAAATAGTTATCGCGTACGCGCTTGCCGGCAAGCTCTCATTTAATCCAATGACGGACAGCCTAAAAGGCGCGGACGGCAAGGAATTCAAGTTGCATGCGCCGAAAGATGCTGCAGAACTTCCGAGCCGAGGGTTTGACCCCGGCAAGTCCAGCTATACGGCGCCATCCGCAGACAGCGACAGCATTAAGGTTGAGGTATCACCGACGAGCCTACGCCTGGCACTGCTGGAGCCATTTACCGCATGGGATGGCAAAGATTTCCTGGAGATGCCCGTTCTGCTTAAAGCGAAGGGTAAGTGCACTACTGACCACATTTCGCCTGCTGGCCCGTGGCTAACATATCGCGGCCACCTGGACAAGATAAGCGACAACATGTTTCTGGGCGCAATAAACGCATTCACCGAAGATGCAGGCAAGGGTCTTAACGAGCTTTCCAGCGCTAAAGGCGAGGCGTTTCCAAAGATTGCGCGCGATTACAAGAGCAGAGGTTTGCGCTGGGTTGCCATCGGTGATGTCAACTACGGCGAAGGCTCCAGCAGAGAGCACGCCGCAATGTCTCCCCGGTACCTGGGAGCGGCCGCGATAATCACACGAAGCTTTGCGCGCATCCACGAATCGAATCTGAAGAAGCAGGGCATGCTGCCTCTTACGTTCGTTGATCCCGCGGACTACGACAAGGTGCAGGAGACGGACAGAGTTAGCATAACTGGGTTGGCATCGCTGGCGCCTGGCAAGAATCTCAGCGCGACGTTGCATCACGCAGACGGACGCAAAGAGACGATTGCGCTCAAGCACACAATGAATATTGAGCAGGTGGGGTGGTTCAAGTCAGGGTCTGCGCTGAATTACCTAAAGAAGAAGGCTGCTTAAACTAGCGTCCGTGCTGCCAGTGTGAGCGTGAGTGGAATATCTGCTGACGGCCGAAGTGCTTCCACTGGTTCTGTCGAGATGACGAACCGGTCTGCGCTACTGAAGTAATCGCGACAGGCCTTGCAGCTGATGGCCTATTTCCCGCTGACTCTTCCTGAATGTACAGGTTGACCGCGGCTAAGGCTGCGGCCTTCATTTTTTCTTGCCTGCTTTTTGCCATAGCCGTCGTCACAGCGGAATGTTGCCGTGCTTCTTGGGCGGTAGCGAATCGCGCTTGTTTTCTAGGATTTCCAACGCCGTTATGATCTTCGTCCGTGTCTCGCGAGGGTCTATTACCTCGTCGATGAAACCACGGTTGGCGGCGACATACGGATTGTTGAACTTCTCCTGGTAGTCGGCTATAAGCTTGCGCCTAGTATCTTCAGGGTTCTCAGACTTGCTTATCTCTTCACGTGAAATAACACCGACCGCGCCTTCAGCACCCATCACCGCGATCTCGGAAGACGGCCACGCATAGTTGATATCGGTACGGAGGTGCTTGCTGCCCATCACTATGTATGCGCCGCCATAGGCTTTGCGCGTTATCACTGTAATTTTGGGCACAGTGGCTTCGGCATAGGCATATATCATCTTGGCGCCGTGCCTGATTATGCCTCCGTACTCCTGGTGCGTGCCCGGCATAAATCCGGGGACGTCTACCAATGTAATGATGGGAACATTAAACGAATCGCAGAACCTGACGAACCGGGCGCCCTTCATGGAACTTTCGATGTCCAGAACGCCCGACATCACCTTCGGCTGGTTCGCAACGATCCCCACCGGACGGCCATCGATACGCGCGAATCCCACGATAATATTTTGAGCATACCCTGCGAGCACTTCCATGAAATCGCCATTATCTATAAGGTACGAAATCAAATCCTTCATGTCGTAAGGCTGATTCGTATCTTCCGGCACGATCTCCAGCAGCTTATCGATGAGCTTGTTCGCGCCTTTTTGTTCAGGTGTCTCTGTAAGGGGCGGGTCTTCCATATTGTTGGAAGGCAGAAAACTAAGGAGCCTACGTACTTCGTCTAGACATTTGTCTTCGTTTTCGCTTACGAAGTGGCATATGCCACTCTTAGTTGCGTGTGCAATAGCACCGCCCAACTCTTCATGTGTGACATTTTCACCCGTGACTGCCTTAATAACGTCTGGCCCAGTGATGTACATCTGTCCAGTGCCCTGGACCATGAATATGAAATCAGTAAGAGCCGGCGAGTATACTGCGCCACCTGCGCTCGGACCCAGGATTACGCTTATCTGCGGGACAACGCCGCTGGCAAGAGTATTGCGAAGGAAAATGTCGCCGTAGCCGCCAAGGCTTGCAACGCCCTCCTGGATACGTGCACCGCCAGAGTCGTTCAATCCGATTATCGGTGCGCCGCTTTTCATAGCCAGGTCCATGACTTTGCAAATCTTCTCGCCTACGACTTCTGACAAGGAGCCGCCGAATACGGTGAAATCCTGGGAATAAACAAAAACAGGGCGGCCGTTTATCTTGCCGCTGCCGGTTACGACTGCATCACCGAGATATTTCTGCTCATGCAGTCCAAAGTCGGTGGAACGATGGGTTACGAAACGGTCCAGCTCATGGAAGGAGCCAACGTCAAGGAGCCGAGATATGCGCTCGCGGGCGGTCATCTTGCCGCGGGCGTGCTGCTGGTCGATACGCTTCTGGCCGCCGCCCATTTGCGCTTCTTCGCGCAGCTTGTGAAGGCGTTCGAGTTTTGTATTTCGCCTGTTATTTACAGTCATTGATGTTAAATCGTACCAAATGAAGCTGGACTCTACCATCCCCGACGAGTTACCTAATCAGGTGTTATTCATAAAGTTGCGCATATGAACCCTGAGTACTTGACTCATGCAATAAGAATAGACTTTATTTCCGCTCCAAAAGGTATACAAAACGTATAATTGGAAATAGCAAGTTGTCCTTACAAATTTTTAGACAGATATTCCTTCAAAATAAGTCACCCTCTTCCGGCACCCAACTGAGAATCAGGCAAGATTGATGGGGACGCCATAATTTGCAACCAATCAAACCCAATAAACTAAAAGTACTTTTAACAGGATTGATACTACTTGCCGCGCTTGCGGTCAATTACGCATGTGTGCAGGGAGCCGCACAAACTCTTGGTACTCCGACGCCGATCCCTGTTAAGACGCCTCAACCAACTCGATCGTTACCGCCTGAGGGCAGTCCCGTAACCAAGTCGCCGCTGCCGCTTTCAATAGACCAGCCTGAAGAATACTCAGTTGTAACTAATGAGGTGATAGTTGTCAGCGGAAAGACCTTTCCGAACGCGATCGTTGTAGTGAATGAGCAGGACGTGGATGTAGGAAGCGACGGCAGCTGGTTTCTCGCAGTTAAGCTCATTCCGGGCAGGAATCTGATAATTGCGACTGCGGTTGATTTCGACGGCAACGAAAGTGTAGCCGCCAGAGTAGTCAGGTACGTTCAAAACGCGCCAACTTCAGAAGTGGTCAGCTTATCCCTTACTTTGGAGCTGCCTGGAGAAAACGCAATCTTCAAAACTCCGCTCGCCAAAATCAAGGGCGCGACTTCGCCAGACACAATCGTCGATATTAACGAGAAGCCAGTTGACATTTTCGCAGATGGTACGTTCTCATTATTGCTGGAACTGAATCCCGGACTTAATGCAATAGTGGTGAGCGCTGTAGATAAGAAGGGCAACGAAGCTCACATTATCAGATACGTCACTTATAAGCCATAAGTCTGAGATAGGAAGTTTGAATCACGATGAAAATTAGCTTTATGAACAAATTAGGATTAGTCACTACTCTGGGAGTCGCGGTCGTATCCGCATTTGCAATCGGCACATCTATGAGTTCCGCTTTAAGCGCCGCACAGATAAATCCGCCGCAAGGCGTTACCATACAGCAGTCATTCAAAGCTGAGATTGAAGACGCCATCGTCCAGGAGACAGGTAAGAATTATTTTAGAATTTCCGTAGTTGGAGCTGTGTGGAACGTTAATGTAGACAGCAAAACGACGATTATAATCCGCAGATACGGCGGACCTTCTACCATCGGCGAGATCAAGGTAGGAGACATAATGGACATACGCGGCAGCGTGGTTTCAGGCAACGATATCAATGCGACTGTAGTCTATAACTTCTCGAGCCTTGTCAAGCGGGGAACATTCGCCGGGAAGCTTGTAATTCAGGAGAAGCCAGGTACTTTAATCCTGGACATTGGACAGGGATCTCTTGTTACAGCCGCGGTTGATTCAGAGACAAGATACTACAAGTTCCCAGGCAAAGAGGATGCTAAATTCGATGACATCCACCTGGGCAACAGGGTCATAATCACCGGACTCTGGGACGATTCCACGGGAGTAGTCCGCGAGATAACACGTGTAATATTCGAAAGTCCCGCTACACCTACCAAGTAAACTAACGAAGCGAGATTTAAAGGCGCCCCGGTAATGGGGCGCCTTTTATTTTATGTCTCCATCAGACGTTATAATGACACCTATAGCTAAAAATAGCTTCGAACTACGAAGCAACTCGGAGGAAATTCTTGCCTGACCAGCCAGCCAAGCCAACCACTCACGATTCAGCGCCAAGAATGGAGACGATCGTGTCTCTTTGCAAACGCAGAGGCTTCATTTTTCAGTCAAGCGAAATCTATGGCGGCGCAGCGTCTACCTGGGATTACGGACCTCTGGGCGTTGAACTTAAGCGCAACGTAAAAAATGCGTGGTGGCGAAGCATGGTGCTGGACCGCGACGACATCGTGGGGCTGGACGCGGCCATACTAATGGCTCCGCAAGTGTGGGTGGCGAGCGGACACGTAGCCGCCTTCACAGATCCGCTGGTGGAGTGCAAGAGCTGCCATGCCAGGCATAGAGCCGATCATCTCAAGAACAACACGTGCCCGAACTGCGGCGGCAAGGACTTAACAGAGGCAAGAAACTTCAACCTTATGTTTAAGACGAACATGGGGCCGATGGAAGACTCTTCATCAGTAGTTTATCTGAGGCCAGAGACGGCGCAGGGCATATTTGTGAACTTTGAGAACGTGATGACCACTACCAGGCGTAAGCTGCCATTTGGCATCGGGCAGATAGGCAAGGCGTTCAGGAACGAGATAACACCCGGCAATTTCACATTCCGCACACGCGAGTTCGAGCAAATGGAGATGGAGTTCTTCTGCAAGCCAGGCACCGATGAGCAATGGCACAAGTACTGGCTGGAGGAGCGCTTTAACTGGTATCTGAAGCTGGGCATGAGGAAAGATAAGCTGCGCTTGCGTCATCACGAGAAGGATGAGCTTGCCCATTACGCTAAAGGGTGCGCAGACGTGGAGTACCTCTTCCCGATGGGGTGGAGCGAACTGGAAGGTATCGCCAACCGCGCTGACTTTGACCTGACTCAGCACGCCAAGCACAGCGGCAAGAAGCTGGAGTATTTCGACGAAGAGACGAAGGAGCGAGTAGTACCGTATGTGATCGAGCCTTCAGGCGGCGCTGACCGCGGAACGCTGGCGTTCCTGATCGATTCATACCGCGAGGAGATGGCTCCCACAGGCGAAGGCAAAGAAGAGACACGCATCGTACTCAGAATCCATCCTGCGCTTGCTCCAGTTAAAGTTGCCATTCTCCCTCTTTCAAAAAATGAGAAGCTGACGCCTCTGGCAAAAGACGTGCTGAAGGCAGTGCGCGGTTCTATCGACGGCCTGGTGCAATATGACGACGCCCAGAGCATCGGCAGGCGCTACCGCCGCCAGGATGAGATTGGCACGCCGGCATGCGTTACGGTTGACTTCGAATCGCTGGAGGACAACGCTGTCACTATCCGCGACCGCGATACGATGACACAGATGCGCGTGAAGATTCTTGACCTAGTATCTACGCTTAAAGAGAAGCTAGCTATCAAATAACTTACTGCTTATGCACACCACGCTTATTGCCGCATTCGATTCTGAGCCGCTTCTGACCGAAGCAGTCGGTTTACTGCCGTCTGCCGAATTCGCGCTCAAGGTGAGCCTGGCTCACATGAAGCATCGTAGGGCGCCCGTGTGGGCAGGCGTGAGGTAAATCCGTTTCTTCCAGCTGGCGCACTAGTTCTTCCATCTCTCGCATAGTCATAGACTTGCCAGCCCTGATAGCGTTATGGCATACCAGCGAAAGAGCGATGCGTTGCTCCCAGTCGTACTGCCGGGACTCTTCGCCGCCGAGGAAATCCAAGGCATCGGTAAGCGATTTTGTGGGATCAGATTGCGCAAGCATGGCCGGCACTGACCTGACAAGATATGTTTGCGTTCCGAACGGCTCCAGCAGAAAGCCATACTCCGCAAGGGCAGCCTTAGAAGAAATATAAGCGCTCTGCTGGTGCGGCGTTATCTGAACAACCACGGGCTCCAGCAACCCCTGCACTCTTACACGCTTGTCGCGGTGCTCCTTCATTGCGTGATCGAAGTTGATGCGCTCGTGCGCGGCGTGCTGGTCTATGAGATACATGCCGTCCTGTCCTTCAGCGACTACATAGGTACCGCCGAGCTGTCCAAGGACTCTAAGCGAAGGCAGAGCAGTCAGCATTGTCGTCTGAGCGGCTATTACGGGAACGGCACCAATCGGCATTGATTGCTGAGGATCAGTGCTGAGTGGTCGATTTATCGTTTGGGCAGATGTGTTCTGAGGTTGATAATGAGTTTGCGGAGGAGCTCCTTCCATACCCCCCGCTCCCACTTTCACGGCTGAGGATGAAACCATCGGCGGTACAGGCGTTCCGGCAATTAGTGCGGCGCGAACTGAACGCTGGACAGCTGCAAATACCAAGCCATCGTCTCTGAAACGAACCTCTGCCTTTGTGGGGTGCACATTAACATCAACGTTCTCATACGGCATCTCGATATTAATGACGGCTACTGGATGGCGGCCCGTCATGAGCATTCCCTGGTATGCGCTTTCGACAGCCGCCGAAAGGCTCCTGCTCTGCACGAGACGACGGTTTATGAAGAACGTAAGGTAGGCTCTGGTCATACGTTGGATGGTGGGCGCGCTGATAAGGCCTAACACTTTTACCCGATGGCGCTCAGATGATGGCGTATCCAGTTCGCTGTCGACGTCAAGCATCGATGATGCAACCTCCTTGCTGTAAATCAATGCGGCGGTCTCCCTCAGAGGAGCGCCAGCTTTGGATGTGAAAATCTGTTTGCCGTCCACCGTAAGCGAAAAACGGATGTTGGGGTAGGCGAATGCCATGCAGCCGATAAGCGTCGTTATCCGCGAGGCTTCACTTGCCTCTGATTTTAAGAATTTGAACCTGGCAGGAATATCTTTAAACAGGTCTGTTACCAATACTGTTGTGCCCTGTGACATGCCTGCTCTGCCTTGAGATTGCACTCCGTCACTGTTCATCACCACGAATGAGCCAGCGGTCTGGTATGCGGTCCTGCTGGAAAGTTTAGCTGTGGCGACCGCTGAGATACTGGCAAGCGCTTCGCCGCGAAACCCTAGAGTCGCGATTCGTTCAAGGTCATCGAGCGATGTGATTTTGCTGGTAGCGTGACGCTTGAACGCAAGCTCGAGCTCGCCGGAGGGAATACCGCTGCCGTTATCTGTGACCCGGATCGACTTTATGCCGCCAGACGCGATTGCTACTGAAATATCTGTGGCTGAGGAATCGACAGCGTTTTCAACGAGTTCTTTTACTACTGACACAGGCCTGTCTATTACTTCGCCAGCAGCTATTTTGGCTGCCATATCCCGTGAAAGCTCTCGTATCGCCACGGCTAAGCTTTCAGGAACTCTGAGTACATCTTCTCGAGGCCTCGTACATATTCCTGTGGAAGTCCGTTGCTCTTAGCTCCGCTTATAACCAAGTTGAGCTGGTCAGAAGTTTTAGGAAGCGGAGATTCTTTCTTTGGGAAAATAGTAGTAGCAGTAATAGTCGAACCATTATCGGTCATTATGTCAATGTAATCCCGCTTCGCTTTATCTGGAACTTCTTCAAATTTATCTATATATCGCAGATCATCCTGCTCCAGCCGGTATAGGAGACCCCAAACAGTACTTCCAGTGCTTTGCTCGATATTAACGTAACCGGTTTGCTGGCCCTTCTTAGAACCCAGGCGCACAAAACTCAGCTTGTGGTCGGGAGCCTGAGCTTTGGAGATTGGACGCGCGTTCTTGCAATACTTCTTTATGAAGTCATATGTGAGATAGGCGTCGTAAGCGAAGAAAAGTGCCATAGGGTAAGTATATCTCAGCGAGAGTTGTTTAGACGCACCATAGCGTCTGTCATTTTCGCTACGCGTGCCATCGCTTTTACGTCGTGCACGCGAATGATATCAGCGCCATTCACTATGCTGAGCGACACGGTAGCTGCAGTACCTTCTAACCTTCGCTCCACCGGCAGGTCAAGCACGCGCCCGATGAATGACTTGCGCGACGTGCCTAGCAGCATAGGCTTGCCCAATTCCTGGAACCTAGCAAGATTGTGCATGACAACCAGGTTCTGCTCCCACGTTTTGCCAAAGCCTATGCCCGGGTCGATGATTATGTTCTCAGAACTAACGCCGGCTTGCTCGGCTTCTTTGATACTAGCTCGCAGGCTGGAGAGGATGTCATCTAGCATAGAGCGATATTGTGTGCCTTCCTGATTGTGCATTATCACCATTGGCAGATTGTGGTTGGCTGCAAGCTGAGCCAACTCAGGCGACTGCTTGAGCCCCCATACGTCATTTAATATGGACGCACCAGCGTCCACTGCCTGACGGGCCACCTCTGTTTTGTAGCTATCTATGCTTAATGGGACGTCTGTCTGTTTGGACAGGGCAGATATGACAGGAATAACCCGTTTTATCTCTTCGTCAGCAGTAACCGGAGTATTGCCAGGCCTAGTGGACTCGCCGCCGATGTCCAGAATATCGGCCCCTTCACTTACAAACCTGAGTCCTTGCTCAACAGCGGAGCCGACATCGTATGAAAAGCCATCGCCTGAAAATGAGTCAGGCGTCACGTTGATGATCCCCATGATATATGTGCGGCTTCCCCAAACAAATTCAGTCTTGCCGCATTTTGTTATTCCGCGATTTTTCATATTCATCTAGATTTTACTTTCAACTTGATACAGTTTGGGAATGTCGTAGAATTATCAACAAATTGTTAACGTTTCGAATGAATCTAGATTGGCTATCGAATAGCATCAAGCAAGGTTAAACGAATGACTCAGGCAATACCCTCCATATTTGAACGTCGACGGAGGGACCTCGAAGAGGAGCTCCGCAAAGTCATCAAGCCTTTCACCAGTCAGATCTACGACTTGCTTCGCTATCACCTCGGATGGGTGGATGAAAAAGGCAAGCGGGAAAATGGCAACAGCGGCAAGGCCCTTCGTCCCTCTCTCTGCCTGTACGCGTGCACAGCATCAGGTGGGGACTGGAAACAGGCCCTTCCAGCAGCTGCGGCTCTCGAACTGATCCACAACTTTTCGCTTATCCATGACGATATCCAGGACCGTGATATGGAACGAAGGCATAGGAAGACCGTTTGGACTATATGGGGCGAATCTCAGGGAATAAACGCCGGCGACGCAATGGCATTCATGTCGCAAGTATCGCTGGCTAACCTATGGAACACAGGTCTAGCGCCTCAGAGGATACGTGCTGCTTATGCGCTGCTGAATGAGGCCACGCTACAAATGATCGAAGGGCAATCGCTAGACCTTACGTTTGAAAATCGCAGCGAAGTGACCGTTGAAGAATACCTGGATATGATTTCCAAGAAGACAGGAGCTCTTCTCAGGTGCAGTCTTGAGATGGGGGCTGCGATAGGAACAAGCGATACAAATACGATAGCAGCATTCCGGAAGGCCGGCGAAAAGCTAGGACTCGCATTTCAGATAAGGGACGACATATTGGGCATCTGGGGTGATGAAAAGGTTACCGGCAAGCCTATGTGGAGCGATATCCATCGTAAGAAGAAGTCTATGCCTGTAGTAATGACCGTTAACGGCAAGCAGGGCAGCCAAGTTAAAAGTATTTATGCCAAAGAAAAACTCACGGGCACAGACGTGGAGACTATCCTCCAAATTATGGAGACATCTAAATCTCGTAAGCAGTGTGAAGAATGGCTTGCTAAGGCCTGTCACGAAGCATCCGCTGAGATCGCAAAGGTAAAGATGCAGGGTGATATACGGAAAGACTTTGATGATTTGCTAACGTTTCTTACGGAACGAGATTACTAATCGAGAAACAAGCCAATGCAGAGACAGACGATAGCTAATCCTAGCGCTGTAACTCAGAACGCTATCGACAGCTCAATCCTAAGAGCTCAAGAGTGGCTGCTATCCAAGCAGTACACTGAAAGATACTGGTGGGGTGAGCTTGAAAGCAAAGTTGCTATAACTTCTGAATACCTGCTCCTTACTCACTTTATGGGTACGTCAAAAAGGACGTCTGGGACCGTATCGCTTCATACCTGTGCAGGCAGCAAAGGACTGACGGCTCATGGGCGATCAGCTATCACGGCGTCTGCGATGTAAGCGTAAGCGTTGAAGCATACTTCGCGCTCAAGATGAGCGGGGCATCAGCTGACGAACCATTCATGGTAAAGGCTCGAGAGTTTATATTGTCAAAGGGTGGTATCCAAAGCACCCGTCTGTTCACAAAAATATGGCTCGCCTTGTTCGGGCAATACGACTGGTGCGGCGTCCCTGTTATGCCTCCAGAGGTCATGTTTTTCCCAACTTGGTTTCCTTTAAGCATCTATCGTTTCGCCAGCTGGGCACGGCCAACGACTGTTGCAATGCTCGTCCTGCTGGACTCGCGGCCGCAAGTAGCCGTGCCAGAAAACGCAAATATAAACGAGGTTGATTCTGACGGCATAGACAGGGCACACTCTTATTTAAGAAGCCCCGAAGGATTCCTTTCCTGGAAGTCAATTTTTTATTATGGCGATAAAGTATTGCGGGTGTACCAGAAATCTCCTATTAAGCCTTTTCATAAATCCACTATCCGAATCGCAGAACGCTGGATCGTTTCACACTAGGAGAAAGACGGCTCATGGGCGGGAATACAGCCACCGTGGGTCTATTCACTGATCGCCCTTAAGAGTACCAGCTGCGACATCGACTACCCGGTAATAAAAAGGGAATTGAAGGGTTCAAGACATTCACTATCGAAGATGAAGAAGTCTTTCACACGCAATCATGCTTATCTCCTGTCTGGGATACCGCACTTGCCGCGATAGCCCTTTTAGATTCGCAGTTCCCCGCAGACCATCCAGCCGTAGCACGAGCCGGCGAGTGGCTGATTAAAGAGCAGGTGCTCACCGGGGGTGACTAGCAGGTCAAAGCCTAAGGTGTTCCCGCCGGCGGGTTGGGCGTTCGAGTTTGCGAACGATACGTACCCGGATACAGACGACCCTGCAGAAGTGATGCTTGCGCTTCACAAAGTACGCCTGCCTGACGAAGAGAAAAAGAAACGCTCACTTGCACTCGGCGAGAAGTGGTTATTTGGAATGCAGAGCGGCAATGGGAGATGGGGTTCCTTTGACAAGGACAACACAGACACGCTCATAAGCCGGATACCATTCTACGATTTCGGTGC
>SHYL01000019.1 GCA_009692825.1 Dehalococcoidia bacterium
GGACTTGAAGAGTCCATAAAGCTGGCGAAAGAGTCGCCTGCCTTTACCTCCGAGCCGCTCGAAAAAGCCTACCGCGAGCTTGCCGAGAAGCTTACGCAGAAGCCTGGCCAGCTGTTCGGCACGATACGCAACGCCGTCTCGGGCCGCACCGTCTCGCCGCCCCTGTTCGCCACGATGGAAACGCTCGGCCGCGAGAAATGCATCGAGCGTATGCAAAAGGCGCTGACGCTTATCAAATAAAATCCGTTCGTGGTGAGCCTGTCGAATCCACAACGACGCCACTGTCATCCTTGAGCCAGAGGTACAAACTCAGACACGAAGGATCCATCAATAAATCTCAATCCCCTCCCATCACGAGAGGGGTCATATCCGGCCTTATAGTCTATGCAAAGAGTTCTTTCGTGTGACCGGGAAAGAAGTAAAGCATAACGAAGACTACAAACAAGAATAGTGGGATTACGCCGCTTATCCATCGAGTGATAAGGAATATCCGGTCGTTCTTGGGGACAGTCGTTATTCCAGGCATATTCTGGTGCTAAGCCGTCTCCGCGTCTTCCGAAAGCAAAAGGCACGCCTCTCCCCACTGGTTCGCGCTGTCCAGATCCCACGCCTCATTGATATCGTCCGCCATCAGCCGCAAGCCCTCATCGCCGCCTTGTATGAGCAGCGCCGACCCTGCGCCTGAGTCCTCGACGATCAGCGCTATCGCATCGCACGGGCCCTGGGTGGACCACCCGGTCACCTTGTGCATGCGCGTTACACCGACGCGGTCGTCCGTCATCACCTTGGTTATCGTGTACGGCTTGCCGAGCCCGTTGAACACCAGCTCCAGCGAGTCTTTATTGTTTCGGCCTGACTTAACGTCTATCTGTACAAACATATCGTTAACAGCCTCATATTTTTAGAGCTCGCCCCAGTTTTTCCCGTGCTTCATATCCACTTTCAGCGGGACATCCAGTTTCATGGCGGAAGGCATTATCTCGGTGCATAGCGCTTCCATCTGGTCGATCTCGTTTTCGGGTACGTCAAATATGAGCTCATCGTGTACCTGCAGCAGCATCTGGCTCTTCATCTTCAGATCGTCCATGCGGTCTTGTAACCTTATCATCGCGATTTTGATTATCTCCGCCGCCGTCCCCTGGATGGGCAGGTTAACCGCCATCCTCTCGGCCGACGACCGTATCGCGAAATTGGCCGATTTTATCTCCGGTATGTACCTTCTGCGCCCGTTCATCGTCTCGACGTATGTAAGGTCGCGCAGTTTCTTCTTCGTGTCTTCCAGGTACTTGTTGATGCCCTTGAACCGCTCGAAATACGCCTCGATTATTGGCAGCGCCTCGTCCCGCGACAGGTCGGAGCGCTGTGCCAGGCCGAACCCACTCATGCCGTACAGCACGCCGAAGTTTACGACCTTCGCGAACCTGCGCTGGTCGCCCGTCACCTTTTCGAGCGGCACGTTGAAGACTTTCGACGCGGTGGCAGAGTGTACATCCTCATTGCGCTGGAACGCGCCCAGCAGCTCTGGGTCCTTGCAGATGTGCGCCAGTATACGCAGCTCGATCTGCGAATAATCGACGCTCAGCAGCAGCCAGTCCGGCGCGCGTGACGTGAACGCCTTACGCACTTTCACGCCGACCTCTGTGCGTATCGGTATGTTTTGCAGGTTCGGGTCGGTGCTGGACAGACGTCCAGTGACCGCGCCCGTCTGGTTAAACGTCGTATGTATGCGCCCCGTCTTCGGGTTTACGAGAAGCGGCAGCGAATCTATATACGTGCTCAGTAATTTTGTAAGGTGCCTCCAGGTGAGCACCGTATCCAATATCTGAAATTCCTTGGTCTCCCGGGCGCCCTTCGCGAGGAAGTCGCGCAGCTTCTCCAGCGCCTGCGCATCCGTCGAATAGCCGCCCTGCGTCTTCTTCGGCCGCGGCATCTCGACCTCTTTGAACAGGTCGAGCAGGTTCATTTCTTCGAAAAGCACCTGGCTCAACTGTTGAGGTGACCCCATGTTGAACTGGTGCCCCATCACGTCGTACGCGTGCGCCTCCAGCTGGTCTATCTGCGTCTGCAGTTCTTTGGATAGCGCCGTCAGGTGCGCCGTATCCAGCGTTATGCCTGATATCTGCATGCGCACCAGCACCGGCACCAGCGGCATCTCTATCTCTTCAAATAGCTTCGTCTGGTTCATCTTGTGTATCTGCGGCTCGAGGTATTGCCACAGCTGGCCCGTATAGTCAGCGTCGGCGGCCGCGTAGTCAGACACCAGCGGTATGCTGATGTCCGACATGCTCTTCTGCTTCTTGCCGGTGCCTATCAGCTTGTCTATCGTTGTCATCTCGTAGTTGAGCTTGCCCAGCGCCAGCGATTTCAGGTGAACGTCGCGCTCATTTAGGAGGTGTGCCGCTATCATGGTGTCGGCCTTCACGCCATCGACATGTAGTCCTGCGTTCTCCAGTATCACTAGGTCGTAGTTGGCGTTATGCGCAACCTTGCCGATGTTCTTATCGGTGAGAAAGCCGCCCAACTTTGCCTGGATCGTCGCCATGTCCAGCTGGGTGCCGGACTTATGCCCCACCGGTATGTACCAGGCTTTGCCTGCCTCTGTGCTGATTGATATGCCGACTATCTTCGCCTTCATCTGGTCCAGCGAGTCCGTCTCGGTGTCCAGCGCGAATATAGACGTGGCGCTCAGGACTGCCGCCAGCTCGTCCAGCGCTTCCTTCGTGTCCACTATCGTGTACTTCGACGGCCTTCTCTCGATCGGCGCCATCGTCATCGGCCCCGACGCTGCGAACATGGACTGCTGTGCGCCCTCCGCGGGCGGTTCGACATCATGCGCGTGCTCTTCTGCTGCGTCCACAGACCCATCCGTAGCCTGCTCTGGTTCATCCGCTACCAGTTCGCTCAGCGATTGCGGCAAGCGTGGGATCATACTGTTGAACTCAAGCTCTCGGAACAGTTCCACGACTCTTGCGCGGTCGTAGTTCCCGAGCTTCGCCAGCTCGGTATCCAGTGTGACAGGGGTGTTCAGATCTATAGTGCACAGCTCTTTATTATCCAGAATGCGCTCTTTGTTCTCCGCGAGCAGTCCAGCTATCTTCGAAGGCTTGATGTTCGCCTTTATGTCGTCTAAGTTAGCGAGCGCGTTCTCGATGGAGCCATACTTGAGGACCAGCCTTTTGCCTATTACGTCGCCGATGCCCGGCACGCCCATGATGTTGTCGGAGGAGTCGCCTGTCAGCGCTTTAAGGTCGATGATTTGCCGCGGCTTTAGGCCTCCAAATTTTTCCTGGACCATCTGCTCGTCGTACAAATCGAGTTTTTGGACGCCGCTCTGGTATCTTATCTTAACGTGCGGGTTTATCAGCTGCATCGTATCCTTGTCGCCGCTGATGATTATCACGTCCATGCCCTGCGCTTCGCCCTGCCTGGCCAGCGTGCCGAGTATGTCGTCGCCCTCGTATCTGTCCAGTTCGTATATCGGCAGCCCGAACGCCTTCACGAGGTCGTGGCAGCGCATGATCTGGACGCGGAGGTCCTCCGGCGTGGGCGGCCGTTGTGCCTTGTACTGGGTGTATTTCTGGTGCCGGAACGTCGGCGTAGGCCTATCGAAAGCGACCGCCCAATACTGGGGCTTGACGTCTTTCAGTGCCTTGAGCAGTACGTTGGCGAACCCGTAGACCGCCGTCACTATCTCGCCGGCCTTGGACGTGAACACACGCCCCTGCCCGTCGAACGCGTGATACGACCTATGGACGATTGCATGGCCGTCCAGCAGCATGAGTAAAGGCGGTGCCTTTAATACCTGCGGCTTGACCAAGGGTTGAGCGGTTTTGTTATCTAGCGTCATCGCAGGGCAATTTTAGCAAAGCTTCCCTACGAACGCACTCATCATTTCATTCATAGTCAACAAGTCGGCTTCCCTGCCCGGTATCTGGATTGAAACCATATCCTCGGCCTTCGGCTAGGAATCCCTGATAAATAATTAACTGACAAATCCCCCTCCGATGTGGAACGGGATTAGGGGGGTGGTTGGTCGGTATAGATAGTGATTCATGCGGGATGTACAGAAGTCCCGATCTATCGGGATTCCTGACGGTCCTCGCAAGGACTCTCCGAAAACTATCGGAGTCCGCAAGGTGGACCGACACTAATTTCGGAGGGCCAGAGGGATGGCTACAACTGTAATTACGTCAGAAACTTCACCAGCTCGCGCGGATTCTTGCGTATCCTCACGAGTTCCGTATCGTCGTATTCCACTTGCTTGCGCAAGTAGAATTGCCCGCCGACAGTCGCGGCGAATGGCTCGAATTCTTCAACCAGCAGTTTTGCCAGAAGATCCTGGTTGGAAGTGACTCGTATCACCCAGACTTTCAATCCTCTACCTCCGCTTAGCCATGTCATTCTGAGCCGAAAACTATCGGCCGAAGAATCTATCTAGCCCGAATGGGTTTGACTATATAAAACCTAATAAAATTCCTCTTCCCAGAAAGCTTGCGCTGTATGGGAAGAGGTAAGGGGATGGCTCGCACGCCTACCTTGCTCTTGAGAGAAGCCAACCAGGCTCTCGGCAAGTCGGATATGCATGCGCCACCTTGACACAGCAGCACCCGGTCCCTGCGTGATTGCCACGTAGGGACCGGTGTTGCTTGCGTCTGAAATGCTGGTAACTTTAGGCGGCTGCCTGTGCGGTCTGCTCGAGCTGCTCTATGCCACGGCGTGCTGCATTGAGCTGTGCGTTGAGCTGTGCTTCCAGTTTGGAGAGCACATCCAGCGCATACCTGTCGGCGTCATTGCGCATAGACTCTACCTGGCGTTGGGCATCGGCAAGTATCTTGTCGGCCTTGCGCTGGGCATCGGTTGAAATCTCATCAGATTTCTTCTGGGACATCTTCACAACTTCGCTCTGGTCAACCTTCGCTTTGGACTCCTGGTCAGCTGAAGACTTGACCTTGCGGGCGTCCAAGAGTGCCTGGTTGATGATGCCTTCCCGCTTCTCGAGAATCTGTGCTGCATCTCTCATGTCCTGGGGAACAGCTGCGCGAAGCTGGTCGACGACCTCAAGAACTAATCTGGAATCTACAATCACCTTGCTGGTAAGCGGCATCTTTGAAGCGCCACCTACAATCTGCTCTAAACGGCTGATAAGCTCTAACGTATCCATATTCCGGCCTCCTTTTATTTATTTCTATTTCTTAAATTTTTTCGCCATCGCCTGCGCGACATGCTGTGGAACGAACTTGCTGATATTGCCGCCTAGCGAATTGGCTTCTTTCAGCAGCGAAGAACTGACAAACTGATATTCGAGAGAGCTCATCAGGCAGACAGTCTCTATATCCAACGCTAGCTGCTTATTCATGAGCGCTAGCTCGAACTCATGCTCGAAATCCGAACCCATGCGCAACCCGCGCACTATGGCCTTCGCGCCCACCTTTCGAGCCGTGGTGACCGTGAGGCCCCGATACGAAATAACCTCAACGTTTTTGAGGGTCTTGACTGACTGCTTGAAGAGCGCCACCCGCTCGTCCGTCGTCAGCATCAGATTCTTCGATGGCGTGGCGTATACCGCCGCCACCACCTTGTCGAACAGCTTTGACGCCCGCGTCACAATGTCCAGGTGCCCGTTGGTCACCGGGTCGAACGTGCCCGGGTAAAGTGCCGTCGTCACCGCGCAGTCCCCACGTAAAACGTGACCTGCGTCTCGCCATGCGACTGCAGTCTGGTCGATACAAACCGCCCGTAGCGCTGCGCAGGCTCCTTGCGCCTCGAATGCTCGAGGACCAGGACTTTGCAGTTTTCGGATGCTTTGCTTTCGGCCACTGTGTTCATTAACTCGTCCAGATCCACCTCCTCGTAGGGAGGGTCCATAAAAATCACATTGAACCCGCCTGTCATCTTGCCCAGCGCGTCCTCAACTGTCGACTGAACCACCACACCCTGCTCCGCAAACCCCGTGGCCGCCAGGTTCTGGCGTATCACTTCGCATGCGGCGCGGTTGCGGTCCACGAAATACGCCTTCTCCGCACCCCGGCTCAGCGCCTCGATCCCGAGAGCACCGCTCCCGGCGTACAGATCGAGCACTTCACCCCATTCGATACCGAGGGACTCCAGCGCCGAAAACACAGCGCCCCGGGTCAGATCTGAGGTTGCCCTAGTTATGCTTAACGGCGGCGACTTAAGCCGGACGCCTTTTGCCGTTCCGGTGATTACTCTCAGGGCGTCACCTTCATACCCATAGTCATTTGTGAATATACTAGACCTGGTTTTGAACTGATACCGACATTATATGGCCAAAGGTGGACCTGTCAATACGAATTTCGTTGATTATTCCGTCTGTTTTAGGGCAATAACGTTAGTAGCAAAACCGAATTGGTTAAGGCTGGATTATCCTATCGTGTTGAAAGCTGAAAGAGGCTTCACCGCCGCAATTGCATCAATCCTAGTGATTGATTCAGCGACTATGCCACTAAGCCGGCCCCTAAATTGGCTCGTAGCTCGTCACGCGCTCTCATGAGATCGACGATTCCCAGTTTAGCTAGCTCATGTGATTTGCATTCGTAATCAAAAGCGATTTTATAACCTAACAATATTGCAAAGTTCCAAATGAAATGTAGGGGGTGAACCACAAACAAATTGGTAGCATCTGTTAGAGAAGGAATGATAAAGTCTTTGATGCGAAAACCTGTCTCTTGCACGTTGGACAAAATAAGTGAGTATCGCAACAACAACACCGAGAGTAAGATCGTATTGTAATGAAACCCATTCTGTTTTTAGCCAAGACCATCGGAAACGCCGTTTTAATATCCCACTATTTTACATCACTTGGTTAGGCGTCAGTGCTGAGTAAACTTAGATCGAATTGTGGCACTAGATTTCGAAAGCCTAACAGATTTTATAAAACATACAAAAAGACTATTCATTTTGTACATCCACGCCACTTCCATTCGCGGCCAACCGGTACTAACGTCGTATGTATGAAAATAATCACGTGTCATCAGAAATCGGCGGAAAATTCAGGTCACTCTTTAAAAGCCCTTTTTTTGCGAAACGAACCCATTTTTATTCCTGAATTCACGTTATGTTGACAACTGGGTGCATATTTAAGAGGCTTAAAACATGAACAATACAATATGTTGTATACATTCAGACGCTCGGGAGAAACTGATTGGACTATGACGGCAAAGAAGTAAACGCGTTCTCGCTAGGCGCGGCCTTTCTACAGCATTGCCTCAAGCAAAGGTGGATCGTCCACAAAGTCGAAGGCAAGATGCACATCTATCTGGTCACGCCGGAAGGGGAGAAAGCGCTCTCGTCGGAACCCTATAACTTCACGCCTGATAAGTTTATGAAAAGACTCCCGAAGGTGGATTAGGTACGCTCATGGGAAAGCTGTTCATCGTCGCCACGCCAATCGGTAACCTTGGTGATATCACTCTCAGGGCCATCGATACGCTGAAGCGGGTCGGTCTCGTCGCCTGCGAGGACACGCGCATCACCCGCGTCCTCCTTCAGAAGTACGATATTAAAACGCCCACGACGAGCTATGCCGAGCACAATAAGACTCAGAAGCTGTCCTACCTCATAGATCAGCTGAGGTTTGCCGATCTCGCGCTCGTCTCAGACGCAGGCATGCCTGGCATAAACGATCCTGCCTACGAGTTGGTGAACGAGTGCATAAAATCTGGAATTGAAGTGACCATCGTGCCCGGCCCGTCCGCCGTGCTGTCGGCGCTGGTCGCCTCTGGCCTGCCCATCGACCAGTTCACCTACCTAGGATATATACCGCGGAGCGCTGGCGAACGGGGCACGTTCCTGGAAGCGGCGCTCAATGAAAAGCGTACCGTGGCCCTGCTGGAGACACCCCACAGGCTGACCGATTCCCTGATCGATATCCTCGACATTGGTGGCGACAGGCCCATCGCAGTCTGCCGAGAGCTCACGAAGCTCCACGAGGAGATATTCCGCGGCACCGTCTCGCAAGCGCTCGAGCATTTCAAAGAGCCGCGCGGCGAATTCACCCTCGTCATCAGCGGGCGCTCCGCCACCGATGACGTCTCTGACGAAGCCATATTGGCAAGGCTCAAAGAGCTAATATCTGCCGGCAAGCCCAAAAGCGAAGCCGTCAAAGACGTCACCAGCGAATTCAAAACGCCACGCAAACGCGCCTACCAGATCTCACTCCAGCTGGACAAAAGCTAACATGCCCACAGATAAACCCCAAGGCCTCAGGCAAGAACAGGCCTCGATTGGCGGCAAGCGCATCTCCTTCTGGGTCGGCGGCAGCGGCCAGCCGTTGGTGCTCCTCCACGGCGTCGCCGGCGACGCTAACCTTCACTGGAACCGTAACTTCAAGCGCTTAACAACAGGCTTCACCGTCTATGCGCCTGACCTCCCCGGTTTTGGCAATAGCGCTCCTCTTGCCTCTCCGACTCTTACCGCCTACGTCGATTGGCTTCATGCCTTCCTAGAATTTCATAAGCTCAACCAAACCATCCTCGTTGGCCACTCTATGGGCGCATCCATCGCCAGGGTGTACGCCGCCAAATCGCCCGCGATGGTTCCAGGGCTGGTACTGGTGGACGGCGGTCATGTACCACAGATTTCTCCGACGGTAAAACTGCTCATGAAGGTGCCATTCGTTGCAGGCAAGTCCCTGAACAGGATGAAACGCCTCGCCTTCGATGACGCCCGCATCAAAGCGATGATGCACAACCAGGCGCTTTGCGACGACGAATTTATCGCTGGCGTGAAGCGCTACGAAGCACAATTCATCCCGATAGTCCGCCGCATGCTGGTCACGCCTCCGCCTACACAGCTTACGCCCGAGTGCCCTGTCCTCGTCCTCTGGGGTAACGACGATCGTTTCGAGAGCGCAGACGTCGGTAAACAGCTCGCAGAGCTGATTCCTAACGCCGTATTTGAAACGATAGAGAACGCTGGACACATGTCCATGCTGGACAAACCCAAAGAGTTCAGCGATCTCATATTTGAATACACCGACCAGTTGAATGATAGGAAACAGACCACTACTGCGTCTTCTAACTAAGGAGAGGTAACCGTTATGCGAATCGGGTTGGCACGAGAAGAAAGGTCTCGAAAGCATTGGCATATTGGCGTTCACGTCTATGACGATGAAAAGCTTGACCACGCTAGAGTTTTGCAGATCGTGGACTTGGCATTAAGAAAGCACTTCCCTAAATCGGAAAAGTTACTCACGCCAAAAGCAAAAGATGCGCGGCGTGACCATAAGGGGATGGTTCGTTAGCGCTTAGAAGTAAGGTTCTTCTGCCACATAAGCTGAAATATAAACTCCGCGATCTCGAGGTGGTTTTTCGCCTGCTCCATATCCTTGCCCCAG
Organism: Dehalococcoidia bacterium; assembly: GCA_009692825.1. Taxonomy (GTDB): domain Bacteria; phylum Chloroflexota; class Dehalococcoidia; order SHYB01; family SHYL01; genus SHYL01. Next base: position 9,356 of record SHYL01000019.1, read on the forward strand.
ACCGTTACGCCATGCCCTCTCACAATAAGTACAGGCACCAGCGGCCGGTCGGCCAGGTAGCGTTTAATATCGCCGGCGATGCGCTCAACTTCTGGCCAGTTGTGGAACAGCGGTACGCGGGCCTCTGAAGCATGCGGCATTCCCCAGCCCTTTGTCATCTCGTAACCGGGGACACGTAGGTAGGTAAGCGCTTCGCCTGCCTTCTCCGCATCGCTCACGAGAGTGGAGGAAATCGTATGGACGTGAAATACAGCGCCGGCCTTCGGAACACCTTCGTAGATAGCGGCATGTATGCTCGCCTCAGCGGACGGCTTCGCTCTCGTCGGCACCACCGGCCTGACGGACAGCGGATCGCTGCTGCCGGCCTCCACCACAACGATGTCCTGCTCGGTCAGCTCACCCTTGCTTACCCCACTCGCGGTTATCGCAAAATATCGCGGCTCATCCTGAATCTTTACCGAGAGATTACCGGACGTTCCCCACATCCAGCCCCTCCTGTAAAACTCCCGCGACATCCTGGCGAGCCTATCAAGCTTGTGCGCCGCTATCCTCTCGTGCTTGCTCATTTACTTTGCCTCACAGTAACATCGCTTTTCAGGAACTCTTTGACTCCATCGATGACCTCGAAAAATGTGTCGTATGGGTTGTACGCCCGTCCCTCTTTGGTGAGATATTCCGCCAGCCCTGCCCTCGCAAAAACGAGGTCGGATTCATAAGCGCCGTGGAGGTCGGTCAGGCCGTCGCCGACGAGGATGTGCGCCTTGCCGGGATACTCGTTCATAACCTTGGCCTTGCACAGCCCGCAGCTATCGCATACAAACGTGTGCGTAAGATGAAAGTTCTTGCCGGAAACATCAGTGCCTATCGTGTACACACCGGCGAGGCGCGAGTAGTACTTCGACAGCACGGTTTCTACGAAGAAATCGAAACCACCGGAGGCGACCACAAGAGGGATGCCGTTGTCATCGCAGAAGTCCATGAACTGCCAGAAACCTTCGCGTATCACAGCAGTCTTTCGTATGTGCTCGACTATTGCTTCCTTCTGGGACGAAGGTATCGTTTCGAAAGCCATCGCAACACCTTCGCGAAGCGTGAGCTTCCGAGCGAGCATCTGGCGCTTCAATTCCAGCCAGCGCTGGCCAACAAACACCTCACCTATCTCATCGATCATGCCCTTGGTCGTAATCGTGCCGTCGAAGTCGCAGAAAACGACCGAGCGGCTATTGCTTATTTTGACCATAATGCCAGCGCTTCCTTAAGCTCAGCGGGTGCATTCGCTTTCATCTTTCCAAGGCTGTACCCTTTCATACACAGGTCGATCGCCTGGCGGACCGCGGTCATTCCGGCACGCGAGCCCATGGGGTGGCCGTGAACGCCGCCGCCTGCATTAATTATGACATCCTTGCCGTAGTCAGCCACTATCTGCGGTACAAGGCCGGGGTGTATGCCTGCCGAAGGCCCTGGGAAAACCTTTGGGAGCGACCCCATAGGTTCAGTCAGCGCGTCCCGTATTCTGAATGCCTCCTCGGTTGGCATAGCTACCGTGCCGTAGCTCGATGGGAACAGCACCATGTCCGCGCCGCCGGCCCTCATCAGCTTGCCAAGCGTGACTTTATAGCTGATCCCGTATTCCGGCGACGAGCTCAGGCCGCCCGACACAGCAGGATGTGCCATTATCGGTACGTTTATCTGGGAGTCTTTGGCGAGCCCTTCAAGCACAGAATATCCATAGCTAAGCACATTCAGCAGAAAGCAGTTGGCACCCAGCGATGAAAGCCATCTGGCCTGTTCGAAAATATTCGTCACGGGGCCTGTTAGGTTCACCGCGTACAACGTGTGCTGGTGAGTTTCCATTTGAGCCTTCTGGGCTGACTTTAGGCACGCTTCAAGCCTCTGCTCGACAGGCGCCGTGCCTATGTTTGGAAGAATCTCATCGTCCTTGATCAGGTCTGCCCCGCCAAGCGCGGTCTGGTAAAACATATCGCCAAGCTCGGCGGCCGAAAGCCCTACGCAAGGCTTGAAGATAGCCATCGCCAGCGGACGGTCTGCTACTCCAGTGATGCGCCGCATGCCGTCAACGCCGTATTTTGGGCGGGCCATCCTTGAGAGAAACGTCTTCGGCAAATCGATGTCGAGTAGCTTTATCTTGCCGTCCAGGCTGACTTTACCGAAGACCATCGTTAGCAGTGTTGGAATATCGCCCTCAGTATTCCCAGGTGGAAACCCGATAATTACTTTGCACCTGTAAGTGGAGTCGGAATGCTCGACCTGACCTACGCTCAGCACTACGCCGCGATGCTTCTCCAGCGTTTTGAGGTCTTTGGATGACAGTGGTGTCCAAGTGTCAGTGGTCTGACCCAACGCAATTGATTTGGCCTTCTTTTCAGCATCAAAAGGAGAACCGCCAGAAAACAGATATGTAACGCGGATATAGGATTGTTCGGGCATCTACTAGGCTTTGGCTGGCTGAGTGGCTGTAGCGTCCTTGTAAACAGGGACCCAGCCTTCGTTATTCTTGAAAAGCCTTATCGCCTTGATATTCTTCTTTTCAGTTAGAAGGAACCAGTGCCAGTTGAAGGCCGGAATGATTATGTAGTCGCCAGATGAAACGTTAATGAGGAACTGGTGGCCGTCTTTGCAGTCAAAGCCAAAGATACCCTCGCCATCAGCAATGTACCTCACCTCATCTTCGGTGTGGTGGTGCAGCTTATCGAACTTCGCGAGGGCCTGGTCAATGTTAGGTGTGTTTACGCTCATAGAGATAACGTCCGCGAAAACGTAGCCTCGCTGAGTTTTTTCATTCTCGAGCTGAGGCTTATATGCCTCCAGCACTTTCTGCTTTTCGTCGTCTGTAAGGTTCTGCTTTTGAGATAGCCACGCGGGTGGAGCAGGCCATACCTGGCTTATGATGCCGTGCTTGGCGAGATACTTAGTAACCTCGGCGGCATCCTTAATCTCTTTTCCAGAGTCCAATAGTTTGATTGTGGCCATTGCTTACCTTCCTATAGAAATTGGCTTATAAATAGTAACATCTTGGTGACAAAACTTGAACCTGCGAGTTCTATTTACCTACGCAGAACCGACTGAATATCTCGTTCAGCAATTCCTCGCTAACGTTCTCTCCTGTTATCTCTCCAAGAGCATTAAGCGCGGCCTTAAGGTCAATGGTTACGAAGTCATCAGGCATAGCCTTCGCCAGGCTGATCTGGGCTGCATCTAGGTGCGCGTCCGCAGTCTCCAGGCTGACCTTATGGCGGGGGTTCGTTATCGCAGCCTGGTCTGAGCTTATAAGTTTGCCGTTTAACGCCCGCCTCGCAATCTCATCCCTCAAGTTCTCGATACCAACACCCGTCAATGCTGAAACGGCAACATGACTGCCTACACCCAGCCACTCGAAACTCGAAGGCTTAGCGATATCGCACTTATTCGCTATCAAGACAACCTTGAAGTCTTTAACATCGCTGGCGATCTTCATATCGTCCGAGGATACAGGCTGGCTGGCGTCTACAACGAACAGGACGAGCGACGCCTGAGATATGGCCTTTCGTGTTCGCTCGACACCGACCGTCTCAATAGGGTCTAACGTTTCCCGTATCCCCGCCGTATCGACAAGCACGAACGGTATCCCGTTAACGTTAGCGCTCTCTTCCAGCGTATCGCGCGTAGTGCCGGCGATAGGTGTGACTATGGCCCTGTCTGAACCAAGCAGCCGGTTGAGCAGACTCGATTTGCCTACGTTCGGCCTGCCAACGATGGCCGCTCGAATACCCTGACGATAGATTATTCCGGCATCCGCATTTTCAATAAGCTCGTGGAGCGCCTGGCGGGCCTCATCCAGCAACCCTGGGATATCTACTTCTGCCTGGGTATCCACCTCATCTTCTGGAAAATCGATTTTCGCAGTCAGATAAGCTAACGCCAGCAACAGCTTTCCCTTGATATCCTTAACGGGCTCGGAAAGTCGCCCCGCAAGCCCGCCAACAGCGAGACGCAACCCTTCATTCGTGTTAGCCTGGACAATATCCAGCACAGCCTCAGCCTGAGCAAGATCGATCCTACCGTTGAGAAAGGAGCGCAAAGTAAATTCGCCAGGGTTAGCCTGCCTCGCGCCGAATGAGAGGCAAAGTTTCATGATCTTCTGCGCCGGTAAATGTCCGCCGTGGCAGCTTATCTCCACCACGTCTTCTTTCGTGTAGGAGTGAGGCCCCTTCATAAGCGCAACAACGACCTCATCGACTACCTCACCATTGGTGTCTCTGGCCTGCGCAAAAGTGATTCGGCGGTCGCGCAGCTTTTTGCCGATCATTTTCTCGGCTATGTGGCTCGCTTGATTGCCGCTAAGCCTGATAACGCTTATGCTGCCTTCACCGACGGCGGTAGCGATCGCTGCGATTGTGTCTTGGTACATCTACTAATTTTCCTCAGAACTTTTTGAAGTATAAAGCCTCGGTGGAGTTGAAGTAAAACCGATCCAGTCTCACCCAAGTAAATTTTGTTGACACCTATTCTTAAAAGACTCATACTGCACAGAGATTTCAGCGCCAGATAGAAGGCAATCACATGTCGACTGCTTCAACAAAATATAGCCGCTGGGACGGATCGCAGGACCCATTCCCAATCGACCCTAAGGACATCATAGACGAGCTAGGCAATGATGTAATGAACAGCAGTGACATCACGCAAGCACTCCGAAGGCTCATGCAGCGCGGTATGCAGACAGGCAACGGCCGCATGGAGGGCATGAAAGACCTCATGGAGCGCTTGAAGCAGCGCAAGCAACAGCAGCTTGAAAAATACAACATGGATTCCATGGTCGATGATATAAAGAAGCGCCTAGAGCAGATCATCGATACCGAACGCAAAGGTATAGAGAAGCGCGTCCAGGAAGCGATGCAGCAACTCCAAAAACGAGACCAGGGCGAGGAGGGTGAAAAAGGCCAGCAAGGAGAGAACCAGCAGGGGCAACAAGGACAGCAGGGACAAGGACAACGCGGGCAGGGCCAGCCAAACCAGAAACTGCTGGATATGTTGAAAGACCGCGCATCTAAGTCCAAAGAGAGACTGGACCAGATGCCCAAAGACCTCGGCGGACAGATAAAAGAACTGTCCAGCTACGATTTCATGGACCACGACGCACGCCAGCAGTTCCAGGAACTCATCGACATGCTCAAGAAGCAGATGATGCAAAACCAGTTCAAGAACATGTCCGAGATGATGAAAAATATGTCGCCTGAGCAGATGAAGGCGATGCAGCAGATGATACGAGACATGAACAAGATGCTGCAGGACCACATGGCCGGCCGCGACCCACACTTCAACGAATTCATGGATAAGTGGGGCGATATGTTTGGAGACAACCCTCCTAAGGATATCGATGACCTTATCGAACGCATGGCCAAACAGATGGCCCAGATGCAGAACATGATGGACAGCATGTCGCCTGAGATGCGCCAGGAAATGCAAGACATGATGCAGCAGATGATGGGGCCCGGCATGCAGGCAGACCTCGACCAGCTTGCGGGAACTTTGGATATGCTCTTCCCGTCAGATGAGCTACGCCAGCAGTACCAGTTCAGCGGCGAGGAGCCTCTGAGCATGCAGCAGGCCATGCAGCTCATGGAAGATCTGCAGAAAACCGAAAGCCTGGAGCGTCAGCTTGAAGACGTAGCCTACGGCGGCGACATCGACGATATCAACTCGGAAGAGATGGCTAACCAGGCAGGCGAAGATTCACGACGCATCCTTGACCAGCTGAAGCGCGTGCAAAAAGAGCTTGAGGAAGCTGGCTACATACGGCGTAAGGGTGACAAGCTGGAGCTGACGCCAAAAGCGATGCGCAGGATTGGACAGAAAGCCCTCAAAGACATATTCGAAAAACTCAAGAAGGACAGGAACGGAAACCACGAGCAGAGGACACGAGGCGCCGGCGGCGAGGAGCTTTCCTGGACCAAGAAGTATGAATTTGGCGACGATTTCAAGCTCGATCTACAGCAGACGATGCGCAACGCACTTGTCCGTAACGGACCCGGCACGCCTGTTAAGTTCGAGGTGGACGACTTCGAGGTGAAGCAGACGGAGCACTTAACGTCGAGTGCAACCGTACTACTGCTCGACCAGAGCCGCAGCATGGCATACAACGGCAGCTTCCCAGCCGCCAAGAAGGTGGCCGTAGCCCTTCACAGCCTCATTACATCCCAGTTCAATAGAGACAGCCTCTACATACTGGGATTCTCGGATGTCGCTGTAGAAATCAAAGGCAAGGATTTACCTGAAATCACGTGGAACAGCTGGATGCACGGCACAAATATGCACCATGCCTTCATGATGAGCAGGAAACTGCTGTCCAAGCACAAGGGCGCGACGAAACAGATAATCATGATCACGGACGGCGAACCTACAGCTCACCTTGAGAACGGCAGGTCCTATTTCTCCTACCCTCCTGATGTACGTACCATCAGCGAGACGCTGAAAGAGGTATCCCGCTGCACACGCGAAGGCATAACCATCAATACGTTTATGCTGGAAACCAGCTATTACCTTATCGATTTCATCGGACGCCTGACGAAGATAAATCACGGACGCGCGTTTTACACCACGCCTGACAAGCTGGGCGAATACATACTGGTGGACTTCCTAAAAAACAGACGCAAAAAGGTAGCCTAACTAACTACCAGCTTGGGTTAGAATCGTCGTCAGCGTTAGATGTGATACGCGTCTGGCCTGCGCCTGCGGTGTTCATCACGTATAGCTCAGAACCATCAGCCTCAAGCCTCTGAAACACTATCTTCGTACCATCGCTAGACCATGATGTGTTTGTATCCGCAAATGAATTAAGGGTGATCCTATCAAGGTTCTGGCCTTCAGAAAGCATTGAATAAATCTCTGCATTCCCTTCTTTGATGGAATGGAACGCGATACGTCCGTCCCGGGAACAAGAAGGACCGCCCATAAATGAGGCCTGAAACGTCAATTTTATCTAGCTGCCCCCATCCGACTTCATTAAATAAAGTTCAGTAAACCCGTGCCTATTGGATACAAAAATAATCCTCCCATCAGGAAGCTAGCAAGGGTCACAGTCTTCAAATGAATTGCTATTAAGCCGGGCCTTGCTAGAGCCATTCGAATTCATAACGTATATTTCGTTAGCGCCATCTCTTGTTGAATTAAATACGATACGGCTGCTGTCAGGAGACCATTCCGGCTCTGTATCCAGTGCAGAATTGTCCGTAAGCCTGATTTGATTTGAGCCGCTTGGATTCATGCTGTATATCTCAACATTGCCATCTCGGCTGGATATGAATGCAATCTTTTTCCCATCAGGAGACCATGACGGTAGCCAATCATCATCCCCGGAAGTAGTGAGACGCAGCTCTCCGGTCCCGTCTTTGCTTATGACATAAATATCACCTGTCCAATTCCTGTTGGAATAAAGCCCTATCTTTTTCCGTCTGATGACCACGTAGGAGAAAAGTTGCCACCCGCGGCGCTTGTAACCTGGTAAACGTTTTCCCCGTCCAAATCCATGACGAAAATCTGAAATTGATTTATCACGCAGTTTGATTGAAACGCTATCCGCGAGCCATCCGGAGAAAGACGCGGCGACTGGTCAATGGCAGGCGATGAAGTCAGCCCACCAATCTGGTTCCCGTCAGAGGTCATCTGATATATGTCGTGGTTGCTAGCGTAAACTATGCGCCCGCGCAGAAGCGAAGCGGGTATGGGAATTGGGGACGACGTAGACGTCGGCGTAAGGGTTGCGGTTGGCAGAGGCGTTGCGGTAGAGGTTGCGGTTGGCGTTGGGACAGGGGTCACAGTTGGCACGCGGAACGGCACAATAGGAGTTGGTGTGGCGTTCGGGTAACCGTCGGCGTAGCAGCAGGCGAAGGGATCGTAGTCGGACTGGGCGTAAGTGTGCTGATAGCGAGCGGAAGGGTAGGGATAGGGGTGGTAAGTTTATGCTGCATCGTTTCCGCAACAGGCGTTTCGATGTGCTTGGAAGCGGACCATCTAAAAACTCCTATGGCGATAACCATGATGATGACTAAAGCCATGATTACTGGTTTTTAATAAAAGAAAACATAGATGCCTGAACATTCTATATCCCAGCCGCAAGGTATTTGTTTTTCTTGCTGCGTGTGCCATATAATCGCACCATTAATTCAAGGAGAACATAAATGACCGTAAGCAGCATTGAGAAGGGCATCCCACCAAAGCGGGCGATGGTAGTCTTCGCACACCCGGATGACGCTGACGTGGCGGTATCAGGCACCGTAGCGAAGTGGGCAAAAGCCGGGTGTGAGGTCACTTACGTGCTGCTTACCAGCGGAGACAAAGGCAGTGACAACCCAAGGATGATTTCTCCGCGGATCGCAAAGATAAGAGAAGCTGAGCAGAAGGCCGCGGGTAAGATACTAGGGCTGAAAAATGTTGTCTTCCTTAGATACAAGGATGCAGAGCTGCTGCCTTTCGATCTGAAAATGCGGCACGATATCGTCGCCGAGATAAGGCGCTACAAGCCTGACGCGCTATTCTGCCAGGACCCCACGAACAGACATGGAGCAGGCGGAGGCCGCGGCATAAACCATCCTGACCATATCGCAGCCGGAGAGGCATCGCTGGCGGCAGTATTCCCAAGCGCGCGCGACCGTCTCACTTTCCCGGACCTGCTGGTCCAGGGCCTTAAGCCTCACAAGGTATCCAATGTATTCCTGATGATGACCCGCGACCCTGACTATTTCGAAGATATATCAAGCACCATAGACCTGAAAGTTCAGGCGCTAAAGGCGCATAAGAGCCAGTTCGGGGAAAATGCCGGCGAAAGATGGAAGCAGATGGCGGAGAACCTGGGAAAGCAGCACGACATGAAATATGCGGAGGGATTCCGCTGGATCAAGCTAGACAGGCCATTCATACAGCCATCGGCGGCAGACAGCCCTTACGCAGTCGGTAAGAAGCAGGGGACGGAAAAGAAGGAGCCAGCGTTAGCGCGAAGGTAATCAGCGGGACGTTTTAGCGGGTTGTTTTTCGAGGAGAGTTTTCATCTTCTCGAGGGCGCTTGCCCAATACTCTTTGACACTGGCCACGTCAGCTTTATCAGTAAGTTTAGTGTGTGAGATGGAAATCTGGCTTTTACCCTCACCTTTGGAGTAGAAGTTGGCATCCATTCTGCTCTTACCGCCCTCCCACTTGCCGCGGACAGCTTTATCTTTAGTGGCAGTCGTAACCTCTAAGTGATCGGAAAGCATCCACTTCTTACGAATCTTTTGATCGTTTCAGGCCTCATAAATCGCGCTTAACGGCGCGGCTAAAGTTTTGCTGGCGCTGGCCTGATAACCATGGGTGGTCTGGTATAGCTCGCGTTTGCCGCGCGCCTGTTCATAGGTGACAGTCACCATCTGGCACCACCAGTCTGGGACCTTTTGTTTTTCGGAGAGATAGCTGGTTATCGACTTGTGGTCCATTTTCGCGGCCGCAGCTTTATCAAGGATGGCAAACCACTCCGACCACACTTTCCCGATCTTAGCCTTCAGCGCTGAATCGCTCATTCGTGGGGCAGTCTTGTCCTGAGCGTCAGGGATAGAGCTATTCTTCTTTGGCATAAAACCAAGCGTAGGCACCCGGCACTCCCTCACCCTCGCGGGCAAGAGCAAGCACCTTTTCTAAGTGAAGCCCCGTTAGCCTATCCCGGATGAGGCTGCCGAGGCTTTCTAATTCTTCTATAAGAACAGGTATCTGCCGCTGGTTGAAAATCGTGTCTCCGTCAGGGTCTACAAAACGGAGACAGACTGTATGCTCAACCTTGACGCTTCCAAGGAACTTACTGAGAATCTCTTCTCCGTCGCTGACTTGCGCCAGCATGTTCCCGTCATTGTCATTGAGGCGTAGGTTGATACCCATTACGCATCAGAGGTTCCTAACGCTTTTTCGCGGGTGATTTCTTGGCAGCGGCCTTCGCTCCAACAAATCTACCTGTCTTTGGATCTCTTTTACCTGTCTTTGAACCTCTTTTTGCTTTCGCGGCTGTCTTACTGGGCATTTTTATTCTCCTTTATTTGTATTATCGAACCGTGTACCGTCCCATACTAAGCCTAAATCACCGCTACGTCAAAGGTATTGATGGATATAAATGAAAAGAAATGCGGACTCGGTGTTAAAAGAAGGACAAATTAAGGAGGACTAGAGAATCGATTTTATGCGTCCGCCGTCGACCTGTATCGTGCAGCCGTTGATATAGCTGGCTCTATCGCTCGCGAGAAACGCCACCAGGCTGCCCAGCTCTTCCGGCCGTCCGAGCCGTCCCAGCGGGACCATGGATTGTTCTTCAGCA
>SHYL01000020.1 GCA_009692825.1 Dehalococcoidia bacterium
ATTCCTATCCTAATTAGCTTGACACCTACGAACAACCCAAATATAATTCAGCCTTGTTGTTTATGACATCCGCAATGATCACCACAAATCAATTAAACGTGGCCCAACTCCTCAGAGAGGCAATAGGCGCATGCAGAGCCTACGATTTCCAGGACAGAATCACTGTCTCGGAGTCGCGTCCTTCTGTAATCAATGGGAGTGCTAGGCTAATGCGCACAGACGCAGGCATACTGGTTGAGGCCAAAGCGCATACCGACGTTATCGTCACGTGCAGCCGCTGCCTATCTGAATCGACGGTACCTATAGAGCTTAAATTCCATGAAGAGTACCTTCCGACAATAGATATAGACTCCGGCCTGCCTGTTAATGTGCCTTTCACAACATTTGCCATAGATAAGAACCATATCCTGGACCTTAGCGATGCTCTCCAGCAATACGCGCTTCTGGAGATACCAATAAAGGCTCTTTGCACGACAGAATGCAAAGGGTTGTGCGCAACCTGCGGACAGAATCTGAATACCGGTACCTGCAATTGCTCTTCAAAGATTGATCCAAGATGGAGCACTTTAGAAAATCTTATCAATAAAGCTAATAAAGCTAGTTAGGCACTATAAATGGGACCTCTTACTAAAAAGAAATTTTCACGTGCAAGACAGGGCAACAGGAGAAGCCACATGGCTATCAAGCCCAGGAGCCTTTCAGTTTGCCCCCAGTGCAAAAGCCCTAAGCTCCCGCACGTGGCTTGCCCGGTATGCGGCACGTACAATGGCCGACAGGTTGTGGAAGTGGACGCGGTTAAGGAATAAGTTCGCCATAAGCATGACGCGCAAATTTTCGATTAAAAACAATACGAGGTAGAAGTGGTAACAACCAGTTCAAAAGTTGCGTTTATATTTCCGGGACAGGGTTCTCAATCCCCCGGGATGGGCAAGCAGATATATGACAACTCTAAGGCTGCCCAGAGAGTATTTGAAGAGGCAGATGAAGCACTACACTTCAAGCTCTCGAAGCTTTGCTTCGAAGGGCCGGAGAATGAACTTACCCTTACAGTAAACGCACAGCCGGCGATATTCGCCGCCAGTGTGGCCTGTCTCCGGGCTATGGAAGAGATGAAGGGCAGCCACGTGCTGTCACTTCCCAAGTATGTCGCGGGACACAGTCTTGGCGAGTACACGGCTCTTGTAGCCGCAGGCTCGATGGAATTCACAGACGCCATCAAGCTAGTACGCGAGCGCGCCAGACTCATGCACAGCGCAGCGGCGATGCACCCGGGCAGCATGGCAGCGATCCTTGGCCAGCACGAGCTGTTCGCCGAAGAGATATGCCAGGAGACCGGCACGCAGATAGCAAATATCAATACCTCCGAGCAGATAGTGATAAGCGGCGACAAGGATAAGATTGCGAAAGCAGTCGACCTCGCGCGCAGACGCGGAGCCAAGAGAGTCATACCGCTGGATGTCAGCGGGGCTTTCCACTCCAACCTCATGGAGTCCGCCATGTTCGGCATGAGGAGCTCAGTCGCCTCCGCCAAAATTTCAGACCCTCAAATACCAGTGATAGCTAATACAACGGCAAAACCCATGAGTTTGTCAGCAGACATCCGCAGCGAACTTTTAGGACAGATTTGCAGAAGCGTACGCTGGTATCCATCGATCCAGTACATGATTAACGAAGGCACCGATACTTTCATAGAGATTGGTCCCGGCAATGTGCTGACCGGCCTTGTGAAGAGAATCGATAACAAAGTGAACGCAACCAGCGTGACCGATATGGCCTCTCTGGAAGCGCTCCTGGTCTAGCGATTAAATCCGAACTCGGTACGAATTTTGCAAACAAACCAGCCATCCCTTTGGGCCCATTCCTTTTCGGGAAGGGGATGAAAATTAGTCTGGGGGACATCCCGAGTTCCCTCGTCAGGAAGGGCTCCGCCCTCCTGAACCTTTTGAGGATTCAAGAAATCTGTTCCAACTCATGCTGGAGCTTGAAATGACCCCTTCGTTGAGCGATAAGGTAGCTCTAGTCACCGGCAGTACCCAGGGCATCGGGAAGGGCATCGCCTTGAAGTTTGCTTCCATGGGGGCAATAGTAGTTGTACACGGCTCACGCCCCAGCACAGCCGTGGTTCAGGAGATAACGAGTGCCGGCGGCAAGGCTTCCTATCTGCAAGCTGACCTTAGCCAGGCATCTAAGGCTAGCGAACTGGTTGACAAAGTTGTCGAAGCGCACGGGTCAATCGACATCTTGGTGAACAACGCGGGAATCAATAAAGAAGCATCAATCCTTCGGATGTCGGATGCCGACTGGGACGAGGTTATGAACATTAACCTGAAGGCAGCATTCGTAACCTCCAGAACTGCCGTGAAGCACATGCTAAGAAAGCGCTGGGGACGAATAATCAACATGTCCAGCGTTATAGGCGAGATGGGCAACGCATGGCAGGCAAACTATGCCGCCGCCAAGGCAGGAATGCTTGGGCTGACGAAGAGCACAGCCATGGAAGTGGCCACGCGGAATATCACAGTGAATGCGATCGCTGCGGGGTTCATCGAGACGGATATGACGAAAAAGGTTCCAGAGGCGATGCGACTGGAGATACTAAAGCGCATCCCCGCGGGGCGCTTTGGCACGACCGAGGAAGTGGCGAACCTGGCGGCGTTTTTGGCGTCCGAGGAGTCGTCTTATATAACGGGACAGGTTTTACGTATAGATGGCGGAATGTTAAGAGCGTAAATGACCAATAAGCAAGCTCTGAAAGAAAACATAAAGCTCCAGGTGACACCCCGAGAACCCCGTCGGAGAAGCTTGGCCCTCCGAACTCCTGCCGGAAATCATTACAAAATTCTCAAAAGCGGGCTAAACTAAACTCATGGCAGGAATAAGACGAATGGCGCGCGTGATCGCGCTGCAGGCGCTTTTTGAGGCAGACAAGCGTACCCACAAGCCTATCGATGTCCTTCAGGGTATCCTTGACGAGAGCGCAGTCCTGGAAGATGCGGTTTCCTACTTACAGAGGATGTCAGAGCCGAGGGCGATAGACGCTGTCGAAAAGGTATCAAAGAATATCAAGATGTCAGAGCCTTATTCCAGAGAAATACTGGAAGGCATATCTGAAAATCTTGAAAAAATCGATGCCCTTATCAGGACCTACGCCAGGGAATTTCCAATCCAGCAGCTTTCAGCAGTCGACCGTAATGTTCTACGTGTTGCGATTTGGGAGACTTTGTTCGATAATAAAACACCGTCAAAGGTTGCTATCAACGAAGCCGTGGAGATCGCAAGGACTTTCGGCACGGAAGCCTCATCAAGATTTGTTAATGGGGTGCTGGGTTCCGTGTTAGCGGCATCGGCAGCTGACAAATAGAGATTCTTTAGTAAAAGGGGAGTTTCATGCCAACGGTATATACGCGAGTCAAGAAGGTAGTCGTAGCCCAGCTTGGAGTTGAAGAGGCTCAAGTTACAGAAACTGCTGCTTTTGTAGAAGATTTGAACGCCGACTCGCTTGACCTTGTCGAACTCATCATGGCTCTTGAAGAAGAGTTCAGTGATAAGTCAAAGCCTATGGAAATCTCCGACGAGGATGCGGAAAAGATAACCAACGTCCAGGAAGCTGTCGACTACATCAAGGGAAGAGGAATAGAAGACACTCCCTAATGGCTCAATCGTTCCTAACCATTTCCATTTCTTCTAGGGCCAGCAAATAACTTGGCCTTGTCCGCATCTGCAACACAAGCGAGTTTTTCAGCAAAAACTTTTCTCACTGCCGCGGTCATAGGCGCATTTGGCGGCTTCTTAGGTGGTCTAGTCGGCGTAGGCGGCGGCATCATCATGGTGCCCCTCATGGTTTCATATCTACGTCTCACACAGCACCAGGCGATAGCGACTAGCCTTGGCGTGGTCTTAATCGTGGGTACGTCCGGCGCTTCGGTATATCTCACACGCGGCGACTGGGACTGGCTTACGGTCATTGGGCTGGCGGCAGGCGGGATAGTTGGCGCATACATTGGCGCACGAGCGATGGCGAGACTTTCAGGAGACAGGCTGCGCCTCATTTTTTCTATCGTGATGCTGTGCGTTGGGACTAAGTTTCTATTCTTTCCATGAGCACCAGTGAAGGTAGCAGGGTAAAATGGATTTCGTAATCACTCTGGGTCTGGGGCTATTCGCCGGAACGCTGGCAGGACTGCTTGGAATAGGCGGCGGCATCGTAATGGTGCCGGGGATGGTTCTTATGCTGGGGTTGGATCAGCACACGGCGCAGGGCATATCGCTGGGCGCGATGACGGTTTTATCTCTGTCAGGGTGCTACGTGCAGATAAAGCAGAAGAATCTTAAGATACCTATCGTGATATGGATAGCGCCGGTGGCAGTTGTATTTGGACTGCTGGGGGCATACGTTGCGGGCAAGATAGAATCGTACACGCTAGGCAGATTGTTCGGCGCGTTCCTGCTGATAAACGGTTCGCAGATGCTGTTCCGGACGGTAAGGAAGATGAGGACAAGTGTCTAGTTCGCAATACTTCAACGTCTATATTTATGCTGTCCAGCCATCCCCTAATCCCCTTCCACATCTGGAAGGAGACTTTAAAGCACTAGGGAGCACCCCTAGAACCCCGTCGGAGAGGCCTTGCCCTCCCCGAGGATACGGGGTCGGAGCACCGAACTCCTGCTGGAGGTTAGTAGAGAGCGATTTCTGCGAAATCCAGCTAAAATATTTGCAAGGTAAGGGGTCATAACGGTTGTCTGAGCTTTCAGAGTTGGCAAAAGCGATAAGCGTATGCATGCTGTGCAAACTGCATGAAACCAGGAACCGAGCCGTCCCCGGAGAAGGTCCCGAGAATGCAAAGCTTATGCTGGTTGGCGAAGGTCCCGGCTTTAACGAGGACCAGCAGGCACGGCCGTTCGTAGGAGCCTCAGGCAAGTTTCTCGATCAATTGCTGGCGTCCGTCGATATAAAACGCAGCGACGTCTACATCACGAACGTGGTCAAATGCCGCCCGCCAGAGAACCGCGACCCGCTGCCGAACGAGACGCAGACATGCTGCACAACGTATCTGGATAAGCAGATAGAGTTCATAAAGCCTAAAGTAATAGTGACACTTGGGCGATATTCCATGGGGCGTTTCTTGCCGAATGTGACCATAAGCAATGTGCACGGGAAGGTATTTAAATACAAGGGAATCACTATATATCCGCTCTATCACCCGGCAGCGGCGCTGCACCAGGGAAACCTTCGCAAGACGATAGAAGATGATTTTAAGAGAGTCGCAGACTTGCTAAAGCAGACTGATGAGGCTCCGAAAACGCCGACGATAATCAAGAAGCCGGACGAGCCGCCTTCGCCCAAGCAGATGTAATTGTTTTAGCAATTGCGGCTCAAGAGTCCAAATAATCTAAAGAAGAAGTAATTTTCATATGGATAAACTAAAAATAATTCCCCTCGGCGGCCTAGGCGAAATAGGCAAGAACATGATGGCCATCGAGTGCGGAAACGACATCGTTATAGTTGACGTCGGCCTCATGTTCCCAGGTGAGGACACGCCAGGAGTCGACCTTGTCATCCCAGATTTCTCATACGTTATGGAGAACAAGAGCAAGGTCCGTGGTGTAGCCATCACGCATGGTCATGAAGACCACGTCGGGGCGCTGCCGTTCCTGCTGCGCCAGCTGGAAGTGCCGGTATATGCGCCGCGCCTGGCACACGGGCTTGTTTCTCTCAAAGTGAAGGATAACAAGCGCGGCGAAAGCATGCTGCACACCGTAGACAGTGGGGACATCATAAAAATGGGAGACATGAGCGTGGAGTTTTTCCGCGTTTGTCACAGCATCCCCGACGCGATGGGCCTCATGATACGAACGCCCGTGGGAGCCGTGATACATACAGGAGACTTCAAGTTTGACCATACGCCTGTCGACGGCAAGCCGTCCGATCTCGCCAAGCTGGCAGAGTATGGCAAGGAAGGCGTCTTGCTTCTGTGCTCGGACTCCACTTACGTCGAGATACCCGGGTATACGCCCTCCGAGCAGATAGTCAGCGCTACGTTTGACCACATTATGGCTGAATCGACTGGAAGGGTTATCGTCGCAACGTTCGCATCGTTAGTGTCCAGGGTACAGCAGGTCATAGATTCCGCGGCTAAGAGCAACCGCAAGGTGGCTATCGTCGGCAGGAGCATGTCTGAGACCGTGGCGATGGCCCAGAAACTGGATTACATACGCAGCCCGAAGGGAACGCTCGTTTCGTTTGACCAGATAAAACATTTGCCCGCGCGAGAGGTAGCCATAGTAACGACAGGAACGCAGGGTGAGCCAACATCCGCGTTGGTCAGGATGGCTAACAAGGACCACAGGCAAGTACAGATAACCGCCGGCGATACAGTCGTGATGTCCGCCACGGCGATCCCAGGCAACCAGACAGTGGTTAGCAAAACGATAGATAACCTGTTCAGGCTGGGCGCAAACGTCCTCTATGAGCGCATCGCCATGGTCCATGTACACGGACATGCCGCTCAGGAAGAGTTGAAGCTTATGATGAGCCTGACCAAGCCTAAATATTTCGTTCCCGTACACGGTGAATATCATCATCTCGTGCTTCACAGCAGACTAGCCCAGACCATGGGCATCCCTGCGGAAAACACATTCGTGATGGAAGACGGCGATACGCTGGAGATAACTGCGAAAGGCGCCAAGCGAGGCGAACGCGTTTCAGCGGGGCCTGTCTATGTAGACGGTATGAATACATGGAAACCTGACAGTACTGTGCTCCGTGACCGCAGATCCCTTTCAAACGATGGGGTTGTCGTCGTTGTCGTACCTGTTGATACGGAGACAGGGTACCTGGTAGGGGACCCGGAGATCGCGTCATCAGGCTTCGTTGATGCGAAGCAGGCTGACGAGCTGCGAGAAGCTGCCAAAGAGGAAATCATAAAGGCCCTGAACCAGGGCGTAGAGCATAACGAATGGTCATTCATTCAAGCGAAAGTGAAAGAAGTGCTGGGTAAGTATTACTACGCCCACACGAAGCGCCGCCCTCTGATATTGCCTGTTGCAATAGAGGTGTAAGATTAATTTATCCGAGCTTGTTCCGAACTGAGTTTTTATTTAAACTAAGTTAACATAAGGAAGTAGCCCCACTTCATGCAGATACAAACAGACGAAAGAGTGGTGACGGCACCCCGCCAAAAGAAACAGGGCCCGACATTTCCGGGTCCGAAGACATTGGCTTATGGACTAAGTATCACAGCCATAGCGGCGCTGGTGGCTTACTGGCAGCGTGACGCTGTCTTCCAGGCCCTCGGCTGGGGACTCTGGCTCATACTGGCTACTTTAATCGTTACGATAGGCGTTTTTTATATCAAACGCTACCCTTTCAAAACACACTGGCATGAATGGCTAGGGTTCTACATCGCTGGCGCAACTATCTGGTCTTTCCTCGCGTTCTTCAACGGCCCCGGGGTTATGCATGATGCCAGCCTGGGCGGAGAAGCGGGACAGAAACTACTTGGCGGACGAGACTTTGGCGGCGCACTGCGAGTAATACTGGGAAGCTTCGCGGCATATACGATGCTTCTGCCTACCCACGCCTGGAAGAGCTACAAGCTTGCGGCCAAACATACATCGAATGCCGTATTTCAAACGTTTGCCTACATATTCAAACCTATTAAAGGCATAAAAGAATCCGGCAA
Organism: Dehalococcoidia bacterium; assembly: GCA_009692825.1. Taxonomy (GTDB): domain Bacteria; phylum Chloroflexota; class Dehalococcoidia; order SHYB01; family SHYL01; genus SHYL01. The sequence goes on from SHYL01000020.1 coordinate 7,683, forward strand.
GAAGGTTGAGCCTGCGGCACAGCCAGTCGATGCTGTGAAGCCAGCGGCGCCCGCTGAGTCAGAGAACATCAGCGTTGCGACATATCCCCTGCATTCCACTGAAAAGCCAGTAGAGCCAAGCAAGAATCCGGGTGCTGCGGGAAGGCTCCTACGTATCTTCGATGTCATACATAAAAAGCCCGCCTCAGAGAACACTGTCGAAACTGAGGTTATAAAAATACCCGAAAAGTATAAGAAGCGAGCCAAAAAAGAGAAGATACCTGCTTCACCGGCAAGCTCAGAGTTAAATATCGAACCCGTGGTTACCAGGAAAAAAGACAAGGGCGGCTGGACATTCCCTTCGCTGGACATGCTTGAACATTCGCTGGATATGGAGATAAGCCAGGGAGATCAGGACCGTAAAGCAAAACTGATAGAGGAGACTCTGGCAAACTTCGGCGTCGATGCAAAAGTCACCCAGATCAACCCTGGTCCCACTGTGACTCAGTTTGGCATAGAACCCGGCTGGATACGAAAGTTCCGGGAATTTAAAGAGAGAGAAAAAGACGGGAAGCTCAAACTCGATAAGAACGGCGAGCCAATAGTTCGCACGGAAGAAGTATCACGCAGCCGCGTCAAGGTCGACAGCATCACGTCACTTGAAAAGGACCTGGCGCTGGCGCTGGCGGCATCTAGCATAAGGATCGAGGCGCCGGTACCCGGCAAGCCTATCGTAGGCATAGAAGTCCCCAACGCGCGGACCGGAATAGTGGCGCTGCGGGATATCATGGCGTCACCGAATTTTCAGAAGCTCGCGGCACGCAGCAAGCTGGCCATAGCGATGGGCAAAGCCAGCGGCGGTGAAGCGGCTGTCGCAGATCTTGCCAAGATGCCGCATCTGCTAATCGCAGGCGCGACCGGCAGCGGCAAGAGCGTATCTATGGTATCTATGATCTGCTGTCTGCTGATGCAGAACTCGCCTGAAGACCTCAGGTTCATGATGATTGACCCGAAGCGCGTAGAACTTAGCTCCTTCAGTAAGGTGCCTCACCTGCTAACGCCTGTTATCACCGAGAGCGAAAAGACCGTGGCGGCGCTCCGCTGGATGCTCGCTGAGATGGATACAAGATATAAGCGTTTCCAGGAAGCGGCTGTGCGCAACCTTGAGGATTTCAACAAGACTATGAAGGATGAGAAGCTGCCAGTTTTAATCCTCGTCATAGACGAACTGGCAGACCTGATGATGTCCGCACCCGTCGATGTGGAGCACAGCCTCACACGATTGGCTCAGCTGGGACGCGCAACAGGAATACACCTGATCGTGGCGACACAGCGTCCGTCTGTGGATGTGATAACGGGACTGATCAAAGCCAACTTCCCGGCACGCATGAGCTTCGCGCTGACGTCATTTGTAGATTCACGCACGATACTGGACAGTGGCGGCGCTGAGAAACTGCTCGGCAAGGGCGATATGCTATTCCTGCCGCCTGATGCGCCGAAACCGAGACGCCTACAGGGAACGTATGTAAGTGATAAGGAAGTCGCTAAAATCGTCAACTTCTGGGCCACAGCTTCAGTCCTGGAGATGCCGTCCAAGATATCCGAGCAAGAGATAATGGCGACGGTGGAGGGGCCAGACAACGCGCACCACGACCCACTGCTTCCGCAGGCCCGCAAGATGGCCCAGCAGTTCCCCAAGATGTCGCCGGGGCTCCTTCAGAAGAGGCTTACCATCGGCTATGCCAGGTCAGCCAGAATAATCGAGGTTCTTCAAGAAGAAGGACTTGTCAGCGCAAACTCAGGCAGAAGAAACGACAGACAATTTGGGCAGCGTGACGTTCTAGAGGGTAACGACGATATTCCCGGAGAGCGATAGTGTTAGAAAAGCCTCAACACATTGAGGAAATCCTTGAACAATTAACCGTACAGCAGGTTGCTGGAGAAGACCAGGACCACTGTGTTTACTGCTTTGTAGACCTTTCCGAATCTGAATCGTACAAAAAGTTCAGGATTTGTCACAACTGCAATTTCCATTACTCACTGTCCGCATGGGAACGGATACAGATGCTCGTCGATAAGGGAGCATTCCAGGAGAAGTACCAGCAGCTCGTTTCCATGGACCCGATATCGTTCTCTGAGGGGCAGCCTTACGAAGAGAGGCTGACCAAGGAGCGCGAGAGGACCGGACTTAACGACGCGCTTGTGGTCGGCATCGGCAAGATAGGCGGCAACCAGGCTATGATAGCTGTGCTTGACTTTGGATTCCTAGGCGGCAGCATGGGCGTAGTCGTGGGAGAAAAGATGGCGCTGGCCATAGAGATGGCAATCGATAAACATCTGCCGGTGATAGCCGTCACCACGAGCGGAGGGACCAGGCTGCAGGAAGGCGTGCTTTCCCTGATGCAGATGGCCAAGACCGCGGAAGTTGCCAAAGAGCTGCACAAGCATGGCCTGCCGTTTATTTCAGTGCTCGCGAACCCAACGACCGGCGAGGTATACGCCAGCTTCGCGAACCTGGCTGATGTCATCATCGGCGAGCCGGGCGCGCTGATAGGATTCGCACCGATGCGCGAAATGCAGAGCAATACCTCTTCACCAGTGCCGTCATCATCTCATTCCGCCGAATCGCACCTCGAGCACGGCATGTTGGACATGGTGGTGCCGAGACCGCAGCTGCACGATCAGCTTGCTACAGTCCTCGGAATGCTGAGCAAAACAGGCAAACGCCACAAGGCGAAGAAGTCGAAGCTGCCCAAATTTTCAGTACCACTGCCCAAGTCCGCATGGAAGAACGTGCAGCTTGCCAGGGATAAAGAACGGCCTACGTCCCAGGACTACCTGAGCCGTATATTCACAGACTTCACGGAACTGCACGGCGACAGGCTATTCGGCGATGACCGGGCAGTTATGGCCGGCACAGCTTACCTGGGAGCCTTTCCTGTAGTGGTTGTGGCGCTGGAGCGCGGGAAAAAAGGCGAGGCTATCGCCAGGCACGACGGCCGCGCGTATCCAGAAGGATTCCGCAAGGCGCAGCGCGTGATGCAACTGGCGGCGAAATTCAGACTGCCGTTGATAACGCTTATAGATACGCCGGGCGCTCACCCAGGGCTCGAGTCAGAGGAGCGTGGCGTGGGTATCGCGATAGCCACGACGCTGTCCATGATGTCCGACCTGCCTACACCCATAATCACCGTATTCCTGGGCGAAGGCGGTAGTGAAGGCGCGCTCGCGCTAAGTGTGGCGGATAAGATTTTAATGCTCGAGAATTCAATACTTTCACCCATAACGCCCGAGAGAGCCGCAACGCTGATTTACCGGGATAACAACAAAGCGGAAGATATGGCGGAATCGCTGAAGCTAACTGCCTACGACTGCAAAGAGCTTGGCATCGTGGACATGGTGGTGCCGGAGCCTGAAGGCGGCGCGCATGCGGACGTGGACAAGACCGCGAAACTTCTGCAGGACAGCCTCACAAAACAGCTGAGCGCACTGCTCAGGATGCCGCTCAAGAAGCTTCTCAAAAAACGATACGGTAAGTTCAGGCGTATCGGTGAGAAGAGCACATATTACAAAAAGGCTGCGCGCAAAGAGGTATCACGCCTGCGCAAACTCGCGAGAAGGTGGCGCCGCAGGGGCAACGGTCCTGTACGCGTAACGCCGACGACAGAGATCGTGGAGACAACCGAACAGCAGGCCGCGGCACCGACCACGAAGAAGAACGCTTCTTAATTTATTCATCGCGATTTACTGCACTCGCAAATGCTTCTGTTTCTCTTAAAATCTATTATGATACTCCAGTAATTTTTATCTCTATTAATGGACGGTGGATATGACTACAGCTTATAAAGTGATAGGCACTTCGCAGGGAGGCGTCGAGGGGGCATCCAAGGTTACGGGCACTGCCAAGTATGCGGCTGACTACACGCCGCCTGGAACGCTTTACGTGAAGGTGGTGCGCAGCCCGTTCCCACACGCGCTGATCAAGTCGATAGACGTATCGAAGGCGCTGGCGTTGGCTGGCGTAAAGGGTGTGCTCACAGCGAAAGATTTCCCGGGCGCACGCGTGGGGCAGAGCTACCGCGATATGCCTGTGCTGGCGGAGGGCAAAGTACGGTTCATTGGTGAGAAAGTCGCTGCGGTGTGCGCAGAGACGGAAGAGATAGCTGACGAGGCGGTGGCACTAATAGAAGTAAATTACGAAGAGATTCCTGCCGAATTTGACCCGATACTGGCGATGAAGGCCGACGCGCCGATAATCCACGAAAACTTTCAAAACTATATCGGCTTCCGCGCCCACCCGCCCAAAGGTCAAACGAATACATTCATATCTACCGCCCTCAGCCAGGGCGACATCGAAAAAGGCTTCAAAGAAGCCGACAGGATATTCGAGCAGGTATTCACTACGCACTGGGCACATTCTGGATACATCGAGCCGACTGCATGCGTGGTCGACGCTACGGGCCCCAAGGTGAACGTGTGGATATCCACAAAGGTCCCTTTCAGCATACGCAAACAGCTGGCTGAGGCCGTAAATATCAAACCCGAGGACATCCTGATAAACATCGTCCACTGCGGCGGAGACTTTGGCGGTAAGCGCCAGTGCATGGACTCGCCGCTGTGCTACGCGTTCTCAAAGATGACGGGCCGCCCCGCGAAAATGGTGATGGACTACTCTGAGGAATTGCTCGCGGGCAATGCTCGCCATCCGTCGGTCATACGGTTCAAGACGGGCGTCAAGAAAGACGGCACTATAACCGCAATCGATGCGGAAGTCGTATACAACACCGGCGCGTACGGCTCATTCGCAGGCGGCATGATGCGCGGCGCCGAAGAGATGCTGGTGAGCTACAAGTGCGCGAATACGAGACTGCGCGCGTTCAAGGTATATACGAACAACACACCGAGCGGAATCATCCGAGCGCCGGGCGCTCCGCAGGCGTTCTTCGCGTTTGAATCGAACGCGGACATGATAGCCAGAGGGCTTGGCATGGACCCGCTGGAGTTTCGCAGGAAGAACTCGGTGAAATCCGGCGATATGACCGCGATCGGGCACCATGCTAACGATATTCACGCGTTGGAATGCCTGGAGACGGCCGTTAAGGTCGGCAATTACGGCAAGCCGAAGGCGAAAGGCGTAGGCAGGGGAATCGCGCTTGGGATACAAAATGTGCGCGGCAGTGAGACGCATACGTTCATAACGATGAACACGGACGGAACTGTTGCCGTGCGGAACTCCAAGCCGGACACAGGCGTTGGGACGCTAACGGTCGTGCAGATGATAACGGCTGAAGAACTTGGCGTATCGATAAAGAGTGTCAGGGCGAGCATGATGAACACGGACGAGGTAATCAACGACTCAGGCATGGGCGGCTCCACCGGCACCAAGGGCGTGGGCATGGCGACACTGTTTGCAGCCAACGATTTCAAAGAGAACCTCAAAAAAGCCGCGGTGCAGACGCTGAACTGGGATGCTTCAGACATCGAGGTGAACAAGGGCACTATTACCAATAAGAAAACGAACGAGTCGATGTCATTCCCAGACTTTGTCAAACGACACGGCTCAAGCATCTTGGGCGAGGGCCACAATAAATCCGAGCCGACGGACACGACGGCGAACGCATGCCAGGTTGCCGAGGTTCACGTCGATGAGGAGACGGGAAGGGTGACGCTGGTGAGCCTGACGATCGTAAATGACGCAGGGCAGGTCATCAATGCGCTTGGGTTTGAGGGCCAGGTCGAAGGCGGCGCGATGCAGGGCATAGGCTACGCGATGATGGAGGACTGGAAGATTGAGGACGGACGGCCTATCACGACGACGCTGGGCGATTACAAGATGCCGACGATGACAGACATACCTGTGCTCCACAGCACGGCGCTGGAGTATCCCGCAAAGGACGGCCCTTACGGCGCCAAGAATATCGGCGAGAACGTGAATTTCCTCGTAGCGCCTGCTATCGCCAACGCAATCGACGATGCGGTAGGCGTGCGGATAACGGAGCTGCCGATCACGGCCGAGAAGGTTTACAGCGCATTGAAGGCAAAGAAGAGATAAAATGGTACAATCTCCCGGCACAACGCATATTCTTGGAGGACGCTAGTTAATGGTTAAAATCAGATTAAGACGGGTGGGCACGAAACATCAGCCCTCATACCGTGTTGTCGTCGCTGATTCACAGAGGGCCCAGACAGGCTCCATCGTGGACAGCGTAGGCATTTACAATCCTAAGGCTAATCCGCCGATTCTGCAGATCGACGAAGAAAAGGTTATCAGCTGGATACGCAAAGGCGCTCAGCCGAGCGATTCTGTAGCACAGCTTCTCAGGAAGCTCGGAACGGTTGAGAAGGCGAAGGCTAAAGCCAGTTGAAAGAGTTGATAGAGTACATAGCCAAGTCCATATCTGAGAAGCCGGACGCTGTGAAGGTTACCGAGGAGACTGAAGGCGAGCTGGTTACGCTGACGCTTGAGGTCGACCCGGAGGACAAGGGCAGCATCATCGGCAAGGGTGGACGTGTGGCACAGGCTATGCGGACAGTGTTGCGCGTGGCGGCTATCAAGAAGGGCGTACGGGCAAACCTCGATATCGCTTAGCCCCCTCATTTCAAAGAAATATAGCCATCCCATTTATCCCCTTCCTCAGGAAGGGGACATTTAATATCCCGGGGAATACTACCGGTTCCCCTCCGATATAAGTATCGGAGTCTTTGCGAGGACCGTCCGGAATCTAGATAGATCGCGATTTCTGTACATCCCGCATGAACCGCTATTTGGTAGCAGCCTTTAGCATTCCCCGTCTGATAGGACTGGCCCTCTGAACTCCCGCCGCAAAACTCTTCAGATTCTTAGCTACGCCCAGAATGGCAACTGACTTATTTTCACGCCTATTCCTTTCAGACCGCTGCTCAAGTGTCACTGTAAGATGGCAGTCATGGCAAAGGGTCTGAAGGTTGTCAAGGTGATGCGAGCAGCCGATGTGATAGCCGCGGCCGTTAAGCGGCGCGATATGGTTCACTTCCATGCCGTGGTTACGCCGGCGCCAATACATGCGGCCTCTACGGTCGGCTTGTTTGCCAATCGAAGACCCACACATCTGGCAAGTGTATTTATCCCTTTTGAGTGCCACCAGCTGAGCCCTGGACCACTGGTGCTGGTTTAGAAAAGCGTTGGCACACTTCTGGCTGCACCAGCGAGTCTGCCTGCCCTTAAGTGGTTTGTCGCATGAGGCGAGCGAGCAATGACCGGGGTGAACCACGAGCATGCCGCAGGCAGGCCACCACGCTGGTAATTGTTTAGTTCGAGGCGATATAACAGCACGCATGAACTCATGGTAAGGGAGCGGTCAAGATGGTGGCGTGAAGGGATGACGGTGTTTAGCTCAGGAACTTCAGGGCGGCCTTTTCCATGACGGAAAGGCCAATCTCTAGCGCACCCTCATCGAAATCAAACTGAGGGCTGTGGTGGGGCTTATCTTTGCCCTGAGCGGCATTAGCAGAACCCACCAGGAAATAACAGCCGGGCGCCTGCCTCAACAGCAGGGATGCGTCGTCTCCAAGCATCACTGGTTTCGGCTCCTTGACCTTAGCTTTGCCTACGACTTCAGTTGCCGCCTCGCGTACGATGTCTGACACGGCTGAATTGCTGACTACGGGCGGGCAAAGATATTCCTGCTTCACATTAGCTTCGGCCCCCATAGCGTGTGCTACGCCCATAGCGATCCTAGCGAGACGTTCCTGCAAGAAACGTAACATTTCGTCGTCATGCGCTCGTAGTGTGCCTTTGAGGATTACCTCAGGTGCGATCACGTTGAACGCGTGTCCGCCCTGAATCGTGCCTATGGTCAGCACGGTCGGCTCGATAGGCGAGACCTGGCGGCTCACCAGGTTCTGTAGGGCCGTGACCACCTGCCCCGCAACCGCGATAGCATCAACGGAGAGGTGTGGCATAGCGCCGTGGCCGCCTTTGCCGCGTATCGTGATGGTGAATTCGGTTGCGCCTGCAAATATGGGCCCGCTGCCCGCGACTACCGTGCCGACAGGCTCGCTGTTCCACAGGTGGAGCGTCAGCACGCCGTCAACTTTTGGATTCTTCATCACGCCAGCCTTGATACATTTTTCAGCGCCGTTCGCAGTTTCTTCGGCGGGCTGGAACAGGAATTTCACCTTGCCCTTGAGGCTGGATTTGCGCTTGCACAGCGCCTCGGCAAGCTGCAGGCCAATGGCGATATGGCCGTCGTGCCCGCAGGCGTGCATCACACCTGGTTTCGTCGAGCTGAACGAAAGGCCGGTGTCCTCGGTGATAGGCAGCGCGTCGATGTCGGCCCGTATCAAAAGTGTCTTGCCGGGTTTACCACCCTCAATTAAACCTAGAACGCCTGTGCCAGCAACTTTAATATTCTGTATACCAATAGCATGTAGTTGTTTACTAATAGTTAGTGCTGTGTGAGTCTCCTTCAAAGAAAGCTCGGGGTACAGGTGGTAATCCCTTCGCAACTCTATCAGCTTTTTAATCGTCTGGGACTGAAGACTCTTCATGTGCTAAATTCTAGAAGTGTCCAGTAGCTTTTTCAATCGATATTAATTTACATAACGATAAATTAATTGACCTATGTTCTGATTAAAAATCATGATTGCCTGCAAAAGTTGGGCTGTGCTATCATGCGTTCATCGAAGCATTAACTGCAAACCCAACTTTCTGAAAAATCCGGCGTCAGGTGTCTTATGGCTGAGTGGTCTTTTATTACAAACCATGGCCGAGTGATTGGTTACATCTATCGAAATCCCCGGAGCACTGCCAGGGAGATAGCCAGCGCCGTGGGCATAACCGAGCGGACCACGCACAACATCATCGCTGACCTCGCCGACTCAGGCTACATAACTAGGCGCAAAAAAGGCAGACGGAACATCTATAAGGTTGAGCAGGGTTTGCCAGCCGTAACGGACACGAACCGCCAGGTGATCGTGGGCGACCTGTTGAGCGTGGTGCGTTCCAAGAAGGGCATGCGTATGGCACGCATACGGACGACGGAAATGATGGTGGCGAACGGCTACTCTGGGCAGATGAAGCTGCTCATAGACTAAATCTGACAGCGAAGTTTGTAGAGGCATCAAATTAGGAGCCAGTTATGGATCCCAATCTTTTTCTCGGAAGATAGTTCTAAACAAATCACGCATTTCCTCATATCTTCTTACCGTTTGCCGTGATAAAGTGGCGTCAGTTTAGAGCACGAGGAGAGTTGATGTCATGCGATTGTTAAGTTTGGGTTGGCTAACTAAATTTCAGTTGGGCGACATCATTCTCTTGAGCATCCCACAGAAGATTACTTTATGGATGGGATATAGTCCATACCAGTAAAGCTGACCGGTCAGACCTACCGGATCAAAAATAGCAGTTTGTCTGATGAATGGACCACCATCGCCAGTGACCTCAAACTCCAGCCATGCCCTGCCAGGAAGTTTCATCTCTGCCGCGAATAATACCCTTCTGCCTGCTTCAAACGCCTCTACTCTCCAAAAGTCGACTGCATCCCCAACTGACAGCGAATCTGGGTTTTTGCGCCCTCTACGCATCCCAACTCCTCCAATTAGAAGATCTAAAAATCCCCTGAGCCTCCAGAGCCAATTCCAGTAATACCATCCAGTCCTGCCGCCGATTCGTTCTATCCGTTTAAAAGCCTCTCCGGGTGTGAGTTTTGTTTGAATGATTTCTGAAGCTACAAATCTCGTCCCGAACCTTGTTGCCCCCCATGATTTTGTTTTGCCAGCCGATGAAATCGAGTCTGACCACTTAGTTTCAGCAAATTCTTGGTCTTCGTTTTTTAATGCACTGTCCACCGCTTCCTTAATACCCAGTGGATGAATGTTGAATTCTCTTAGCGCAGCGTTGTCTTTAACTATTGTGGGGTGCCTTATGCTCTCAATGAGTTTTCTTCCAATTCGTGCGTAAACCGGAGTCACGAGGCCAAGCCATAGGCTGGATAATCGTGGCGTAAGAAACGGAACCGAGATCAGGGCACGCCGCAGCCCTCGCTGCTTTGCGTATTCACGCATGATTGTTTTATATGTAACCACGTCTGGCCCGCCTATCTCAAAAATCTTGTTACCGACTATTTGAACTGTTCGTGCCTGTACTAGATATTCCAAAGCGTCATTTATAGCTATGGGCTGAGTAGTTACGGAGACCCATCGGGGGGTAATCATGACCGGAAGCCGTTCCACAAGAGCACGAACTAATTCAAAGGAGAGACTCCCAGAACCGATAATTATCGACGCTCGAAGCTCTAAAACAGGCACATCGGACGCTCTAAGGATATTTCCGACTTCCTGCCGGCTACTTAGATGCTTGGAAAGTTTTATGGAGCTGTCTCCCAGCCCACCAAGGTAAATGATTCTGGATATTCCCGCCAGGCTTGCCGCTTTTGCAAAGTTTGTGGCAGCCTTTCGATCATCTTCTTCAAATCCTGTACTTGAACCCATTGAATGCACAAGATAGTAAGCTACTTGTACGCCGATCATCGCACTGTTAATGCTGGCTGGATCGAGGAAGTCGACTTTCACGATTTCTGTACCAGGAGAAACTCTGCTTGCAAGGGATTCTGGCCGTCGTGCGGCGCACCTCACTCGCACAGCAGTCCTTTCAAGGCGTTTCAAAAGGCGTCCGCCTACGTAACCCGTAGCTCCTGTTAGAAGGATTATCGGTCGTGAATCCAATTTTTTAGTCCTTTTATGGTACATTGACTTAACTCGTAAAAGGATGATGATACCAAAGGCTAAGAAGATTCACTGTGGGACTAGTCGGTTAAGTGATAAAGTTTAGAAATTCAGACGCTTGAAGATGAATTCTGGCATCACGCGGATGATGAGCATAATGTAGCGCCAGAAGAAGGGGACGTATATCGTGTTATGACCATGCTCGGTGGCCTTGGCGATGCGCTCACCCACTGCGGCGGGCGATGCCATAAGCAGGCCTTTGCGCATGCCGTAAGTCATAGGCGTGTCCACCAACCCCGGCTTGATGCATACGATGCGTACAGCTTTCCCAGACATGCGGTGTCGAAGGCCTTCGATATACGTGGCGAGGCCCGCTTTTGCTGAACCGTAGATGTAATTTTTTCGCCTACCCCTGTCGCCAGCAACGGACGATATGGCGATGATGAAGCCAGAGTTCTGCGATTCAATGTGGGCGGCGGCTGCTTCTATCACGGAGACCGCACCCGTGAGGTTGCGTGCGATGACTGAGGCTGCGTCTTCGATCGACTGGCCTTTGCCAGGAGACGTCTTGCCCATGTAGCCGACGGCGTATACGACGCCCCACAATCCGCCCATTTCAGAGATGACGTTCTTAATCAGCTGGGCATGGCTGGCTATGTTGTCAGCGTCGAAGACGCCCTGCCTCACCGACACGCCATAGCGTATGGTGATGTCGGCGGCGATACGCTTCTGCTCCTCTGTGTTTCGCGACGCGAGATAGAGAGGGTGGCCGTGCTTCGCGAGGGACATGGCGGAGTAGCGGGCAATAGTCGACGTGGCACCGAGGATGAGGACGGGTTTGTTTTGGGTTGTCATGTCAGAGCCAGCCTGCGAGAGAGGTCTGATGTGAAGGTGTTGTTGGGGTCCACGCGCAGTTTCACGGCCTGCCAGTCTTCAAGTCGAGGGTACATCTGGCGGAAGGCGTTTGGCTTCATACGTCCGTCCTTTGAGAGATATACTCGGCCGCCTGCCAGGACGATCTCTTTGTCCATCTCGTCCAGTACCGTAAACAATCGAGGGTTTCTGCTTACCGGGACGTCCACCGATAGTGTAAAGCCTTCCTTTGGGAAAGAGAGGTAGCCGCC
>SHYL01000021.1 GCA_009692825.1 Dehalococcoidia bacterium
CCGCTTTCTCGCTAAGGACCAGGATGGCAAGCTGGGCGGAATGACCAGCGAGTCGCAGAAAACAAACTCCATGAGTCCATATCTATCAAACATCTGGGCATTGTAATCGATGGCGTGGATGATACACAGAGCCCAGGGGCTAAGAAGTGGGCGCCTGCCCATGAAAACTACACCTTAAAAGACGAGGGCCGTAGGACCAGATTTATTCTGGAGATGGATATTGCGGAAGAACAGGAACAAGAGTTCAAAAACCTGTGGCAAAAAGCCTTGCAAAAGCTAAAGGAAATTTCAGAGAAACATGCGGCCTAAGCCGCTTGCTTAACGAACGGCAGCTACAGCCGCCAGCTTCCTGACCTTAATATTCGCCGTCTTCGTGTGTGAGAGCCTCGCCTGCTCAGTCGGGAGCAGCTTATGGACCATCGCGTCCATCGTCGATACCCACGGGTGAGCTATGCAGACGTAACCCCTCGCGACTCCAGTGCTGGTAGCGACTGTAGCCGCAGACCTGCCCGTGGCCGTCTCGATTTCCACCGTGTCGCCATTGGCGAGTCCGGCAGCGGCTGCATCCTCAGTGTTGAATTCCACGTGAGTCTTGCCGCCCAGGGTCATTACTCCGTCGATCTCTCTTATCAGATAGTTAAGTGCGATATATCCATCATGGTGGGCGGCAGCCTGAGGCGTCTTCGCTGCGGATGCCGGAGTGAGCTTCACTTTGCCGGTAATGACCTGCAAGCGAGCGCCCTGTGAGCCGAGGCTCGTCAGGCCAGCCTGTTTGTAAGAGGGGACCGCCGCTTCAATCTCGGCCTGAATATCCTTAACTGAAGTCTTAAGCGAGCTGTTGCCCAGGCCCTTGGCGATGTCTGAAATTATCTCGATGCCGGTCTTGCTGGTCCCCTGTGACGGGATAGCCTTCTGCACTACGTGGACGCGGCGCTCCGCATTTGTAAACGTGCCATCTTTCTCAGCCCATGAAGTGAGAGGCAGCACTACGTGTGCTTTCTTCGCAGCGTCAGTCATTGAGATGTCGGCGACTACGAGGAAGTCCAGCTTCGCGAGTCCAGCGAGGTTGGTGAACTGCAGTCCAGGAATGTTTGATGCATCACCAAAGATGAACATAGCCTTGATGGCACTTCCGGCCTGCTGGAGCATTTCGGCAGCGCTAAGTCCCAGCTTAGGGGCTGGTGCATAACCGGGCAGGTAGCTAGGCGAGACGCCCATATCTGCAGCGCCCTGGCTGTTGCTCTCACCGCGCAGCGGGTTCAGGCCAGCGCCTGTTAGAGCCGCAAGGTTCGCCAGTGAAAGGCTGAGTGCGGCGCCATCTCCGTTCACTGATGTGCCTGTCGAGTAAATAATCACGCCGGGCTTAACGGATCCAATGGCTCGGATCGCAAGCGCTATCTTGTCCCTGGTCACGCCAGTTATGGATTCAGCAGTGTTTACGTCATATCCGGCCAGCGAAGCCTTCAATGCTTCAAGGCCTTCTGTCCGCTCGCCAACAGTCGCATCCACCAGCGCCTGGTCTATGAGCGCTTTCGCGATAGCGTTAACAAGCGTTACTTCTGTGCCTGGTTTTGGCCTGAGCCAGAGTGAACTGTTCGCAGTCGAGGCGACCGGGTGAGACATCATGGCGAGATCAACGCCGCGAGAGTCGATCACTACGAGGCGTGTGCCCTTCTCCTGCACCGATTTCCTGATACGTGAGCCGAGGACTGGCATATCAGAAGTGGTGTCCGTGTTGACGGCCAGTATAAGCTTGGCGCTGCTAATCTCGTCAAAGGAATTAGCCATTGCTGATGTGCCCGTGGCGTTAACCAACGGAGCAAAGGTAGCAGGCGGGCTAACGGGGTCGATGAAATCTATGTTGCCGCTGTTCATCACGTTGCGCACGAACTTCTGCAGAGTGAACAGTTCTTCGTTTGTGCCCTTGGCGGATGTTATCGCGCCAAAGCTGCTGCCCATGAACTGGGTCAGCTTCTGAGACACAACGTTGAGCGCATCCGCCCAGGTGGTTTCCACCAGCGTATCGCCGCGGCGGACCATCGGCTTCATGATGCGGCCCTTGTCATATATGAACTGCTCGGAGAACTTGCCCTTAACGCAGGTCTGGCCGTGGCTCGTGACGCCAGTTGTTTCAAATATCGTCCTGATCACTTTGCCGTCGCGGAGCGAGAGGTTGATCTCGCAGCCCACGGAGCACTGTGTGCATGTGGTCTGGATCTGCTGGTCTGCTGCCATCTTCCACTTGCTGTCCTTCTCAACCATCGCGCCCACGGGGCATACATCCACGCAAACGCCGCACATCGTGCAGCCGCTGCCGTCCAGCATTCCGCCCAGTGATGTGCCGATAAGTGTCTGCTTGCCACGTGAGACGAAAGTGATCGCATCTACGCCCTCAAGCTCGTTACAGGCGCGTACACATCTGCCGCAGACGATGCAGAGGTTCATATCATGGTCAATAAATGGGTTGCGTGTGTCGAGGGGAACGCTACGGTACTTGTATGGCAGCTCGATTCCCGGCTTCATGCTCATGTAATAGTTAACGTCCTGAAGCTCGCAGCGTTCGTTCTGCGGGCATACGACGCACCTGTCAGTCACGGATGCGTTGCGCTGGCAGATGTCCTGGATGCCGCATTTCTCGATGCGGTGGCATGTCAGACACCCGTGTGGGTGTTCGGAAAGCAGGAGTTCCATGACCTCTTTGCGGGTGTCGTGAAGAGCGTCCGAGTTAGTCTTGATGACCATGCCTTCGCCAATAATCGTGGTGCAGGAAGCGGGCGTGCCGCGCTGCTTTTCAACTTCCACAACGCACATTCTGCAAGCGCCGTAGGATTTCAAAATCGGGTGCCAGCAGAGATAAGGGATATATACGCCGTTATCAAGGGCGGCTTCCAGTACGCTTCTGCCCTTTTTAGCCTTGTACGCGACTCCGTCGATAGTGATATTTACGGTGTCCGTGGCCTGTTGCTGGGGCTGTGGTTGAGTTGTGGTCATCTGTTCCCTCTACGCTCTATCTGTTCGCGCCTGTTGCTGCCGGCTCTGTTGCTGCTAGCCCGACGCATCTGCCGGTCCTGCATTTCTTCTGGTGAATGTGCTCTTCTATCTCTTCCTTGAAATACTTGAGCGCCCCCTTGGTTGGGTTGCCCGCCAGCTGCCCATGGCCGCATAGCGATGAGACCATCGCGTCGCCTATCTGCAGCATCTTTTCAACATCGCCCGTTTTGCCTTTACCTGAAGTAATGTTGTTGAGGATCTGAAAAACGTGCGTAGTGCCTATCCTGCACGGGAAGCACTTACCACATGATTCATCACGGTTAAAGTCGGCCAGCAGTTTCGTCAGCTCCACTATGCATGTATTTTCATTGCAGACGATGATTCCACCTGAGCCGAGAATGGCGCCTTTTGCGGCCATATCGTCGAAGTCGATCTTTACATCCAGCTCATTACCCGCGAGTAATCCGCCGAGCGGTCCGCCTGTTTGCAGAACCTTGATCTCTTTGCCGATTACGCCGCCGCCGCAGGTCTCCAGCACTTGCCTTACGGTGACGCCCATTGGGACTTCATAGGTGCCAGGCTGCTTGATATCGCCGCTCAAGCACACGATAGCGGTGCCTTTGCTCTTTTCGCTACCGATCTTGGCGAACCAGTCGCCGCCGTTAGCTAGGATTTCAGGCACGTACGCATATGTTTTTACATTGTTGATATTGCTTGGCTTGCCCCAGAGGCCAAAGGTAGCGGGGAACGGAGGCTTGGCGCGCGGCATCGAGCGTTTGCCTTCAATCGCTTCCATCAACGCTGTCTCTTCACCCGCAACGTACGATTCACCCGTTTGCGCAACTTCTACATCGTAGTCAAAGCCACTGCCCAGGATATTCTTGCCCAGAAGGCCTACCTTCTTGGCTTCCTCGATAGCTTTTTCTACTCTGCTAATGACTTCGTGGTGCACGCACCTTATAAATATGTACCCCTTGCTCGCTTTAGAAGCATATCCGGCGATCGTTATGCCTTCCACTACTGAATGTGGATCGCTCTCAAGGATGGCCTTGTCGTTGAAGGCACCCGGGTCGCCTTCTTCAGCGTTGCACAGGTGATACTTCACAGGCGCATTGGAGCCCGCGATGAACTTCCACTTGGTGCCTGTTGGGAATGCGGCACCGCCACGGCCTCTCAGTCCGCTCTTGACGACTTCATCAATGGCCTGCTCAGGCTTCATCGAGAAAGCCTTAGTGAGTCCCGCATAACCGCCTCTCGCAATATATTGATTAACGCTCCAGGGCTCGATGATGCCGGCGTTCCTGAGCGCTGCGCGGACCTGTATCTTCATCTCAGGCCTATCCGCTACGTTGCCGATGCCTGGAACTGTGCCTTCACCCACAACGCCCAAGGCGATATCCGGGCGGGGGTTACCTTTAACTATGACATCTTCTACAAACTGGGGGACTTTATCAGCCGTTATTTTCCCGTAACTAATCCTAGGCTTGCCGGGCATGATGACATCAACGATAGGCTCAGCAAAGCAAAGGCCGTTGCATCCAGCATCACGTACTGTACCGGAGATTCCGCGCTTTGAAAGCTCAGCTTTGAGGGCGCGCACGGTGCGTTCGCCGCCGGCCGCGCGTCCGCATGTGGCGGTTCCTACGAATATCTGTACAGTAGTCGGCTTGAGTATCGCCGCCCATTCAGAATCAGCATGTTTCTTTAATTCTTCATACGTTGGCATTATTTATTACCTATTAATGATGGCGGCCGTATTTATCGAGGTTATTGACGATGTCCTGCACTTGCTCAGGCTTGACGTTGCCTACCAGCTCTTCGTTCGCCATTATTACCGGCGCCTGCTGGCAAGCAGCCAGGCAGGAAGAACCTTTGAAAGATACCTCATTATTGGCGGACTTTTCGCCTACCACTCCAAGCAATTTCTTGAAGTTCTCCATCACCTTATCGCCGCCGCGCAGGTGACAGCTGGGACCCCAACAGACTTCTACACTGTGCTTTAAGGGAGGCTCATGTCTGAAGTGCGTGTAGAAGGTCGCAACGCCCCAAACATCATTCACTGAAACGCCTGTAAAGCTGGCGACTTCTTCCATGGATTCAGGAGGGAGATAGCCAACGGCGTTTTGAATAGCAATGAGTGAAGATAGAGCGGTGATTGTGCGGCCTCTCTGGGTTTCCAGAATCGCTTTAATCTTCGAGGTCTGCTCAGCCACCATTGTTAAACCTTGTCCTGATTTGACCAATATTTGTGAGATAGTGATTTCTATAACTATCCCTGAAAATCAGGTGCATACTAGCACAAACACTAGACCCGTACAAGGTAAAAAGTGTGTTTACATTATGTACTGTGTCTGCTTGACACCCCAAAATCTGACCGCCTATAATCAGAGTGCTGAAATTTCCCAAGACATTTTTATACGTTCTCGAATTATCGAATTCGCAAGGGGGTGATTTACATATGTCACAGGTTGTACTAGCTCCGGAAGAGAGCTTCGAGAGCCTCCTGCGCCGCTTTAATAAGAAAGTCCAGATGGACGGTATCCTTGCTGAGGCCCGCCGCCGCAAGTATTACGAAAAGCCCAGCACGAAGAGGAAGAAGAAAGAAGCCGCAAAAAAAAGGAAGAGCGCCCGGATTTAATCTTTCACTCACTAATGTTACGTTAAGCGCCCCAAAAGGCGCTTTTCGTTTTTTATAACGATTTTGTTTCTGCTATTCTTTATTCCGAAATGCGGTTCGGTGTAATTGTTTTCCCCGGAACCTGGAGCGACGTAGACTGCTTCCACGTGCTTGAAAAGGTCTATCGTCAGCCCGTAGAGTACATCTGGCACAAAGATAAAGACCTGTCGAACTTCGACTGCGTCATCCTGCCGGGAGGCTTTTCATATGGTGACTATCTCCGCTGCGGCGCTATCGCCAGATTTTCGCCTGTTATGGACTCCGTGAAATCCTTTGCGGATAAAGGGAAACTTGTCTACGGCATATGCAACGGCTTCCAGATCCTGTGCGAAGCTGGCCTGCTGCCCGGCGCTCTCAGGCGCAACGCAGACCTCCAATTTCACTGCGAATGGGTAAACCTCCGTACTGAGACTACCGACACTCCATTCACCGGCAATGCGAAAAAAGGGCAGGTGCTGCGTGTCCCAATCTCGCACGGCGAAGGCAACTACTACGCCAGCCCCAGCGAACTTAAACGCCTGCGCGATAGAAGCGGCGTTGTGTTCAGCTATTCCACGGCAGACGGCAAACTGACATCTGACGCAAACCCCAACGGGTCAATCGAGAACATAGCCGGCATCCGCAATGAGCGCGGCAACGTGATGGGCATGATGCCTCATCCTGAGCGCTGCTGCGAAAGTATCATCGGCGGCAAGGACGGCAAGGTCATATTTAACAGCATCATCAAATCTATCGCCTCACGCCCGCAGAAACGAAAGGCGAGTTAATGGCGACAGCGAAACTGTCCCCGGAGCTTAGGAAATCGCTTGACGAGCTTGCCCTGACGCCTGATGAGTACCAGCTGATTCTGGACAAGATGGGGAGGGACCTTACTTATTTAGAGTTAGGCTTGTTCGGCTCACTGTGGAGCGAGCACTGCGGCTACAAACATTCCAAGCCTCTGCTTAGGTTATTCCCAACCAAGCACCGCCGTGTATTGCAGGGGCCAGGCGAAAATGCCGGCGTCGTAAGGATCACACCAAAGTATTCAATATGTATGAAGGTAGAATCGCATAACCACCCGTCCGCAATCGAGCCATACCAGGGCGCTGCTACAGGCGTCGGGGGCATCGTGCGCGATGTGTTCACCATGGGCGCAAGGCCTATCGCACTGCTGAACTCCCTGCGCTTCGGCCCGCTCACTGAGCCGCGCAACAAGCACCTGTTCAGGGGCGTTGTAAGCGGCATCAGCGGCTACGGCAATTGCATCGGCGTGCCTGACGTCGGCGGTGAAGTGCAATTTGCCAGTGTCTATTCAGGCAACCCGCTGGTTAATGCCATGTGCGTGGGACTTATAGAAGGCGACACTATTATTCAAGGCAAAGCTGCCGGACCCGGCAACCCCATCATGCTTGTCGGCGCGGACACAGGACGGGACGGCATCCACGGCGCATCGGGTCTCGCGTCACGCACGTTCGAAGACGACCGTGAGCTGCGCCCGACCGTCCAGATAGGCAATCCATTTCTTGAAAAGGTCCTCATAGAAGCCTGCCTGGAGCTCGCTAAGACAGGCCATATAGTAGGTATGCAGGATCTCGGCGCCGCAGGGCTGTCCAGCTCCGTCGCCGAATGCGCATACCGTGCCGGCACAGGAATCGATATCGACGTTGCGCTCGTTCCCAGGCGCGCGGAAGGTATGACTGCTTACGACGTAATGCTTTCAGAGTCGCAGGAGCGCATGCTGGTAATCGTCAAAAAGGGCCACGAAAAAGATGTCAACAAGATATTTGATAAATGGGACCTTCATTCAGACATCATCGGCCGCGTGACCGACGACAAGATGGTAAGGATCAGGAATAACGGGAAGGTCGAAGCTGAAATACCCGCACATCTCCTCGTAGATGCGCCGCAGTATCGGCTAAAGGGAATACCCCCAGCAAATCTCAAAACGATACAGAACAGAAATCTCAACAATCTTCCAGTCCCTAACAATCTGAACGATGTCCTGCTAAAGCTTTTAGCGGCACCCAACATTGCCAGTAAGCGCTCGATATACCGCCAGTACGACCACCAGGTCCAGGACAACACCGTTGTTCCGCCAGGCAGAGGCGATGCGGCGATACTGAGGCTCAAAGGCACTCGTAAAGGCATCGCGTTAAAGACGGACGGCAACGGCAGATATTGTTTCCTTGATCCGTACGCGGGCGGCGCAATAGCCGTAGCGGAGGCTGCGCGCAACGTAGCCTGCACTGGCGCAACGCCTATCGCCATAACGGACGGACTGAATTTCGGCAATCCCGATAAGCCGGACGTCTACTGGCAGCTTGAGGAGTGCATCAAAGGGATGTCCGCCGCATGCAAAGCTCTCGGCGTGCCCGTTATCAGCGGTAACGTCAGCCTTTATAACGAGTCGCGCGGCGAGCCGATATACCCAACCCCAATAGTCGGCGCGCTCGGACTTATTGATGACGTCAGCACAGCAGCCTCATCTGCATTCAGGCAGGCTGGCGACGATGTTTACTTGATCGGTCCAGATACACCGGAATTGGCAGGGAGCGAATATCTTGAGCTTATCCACGGAATGGTGGCGGGCAAGCCGTCCATAAGCCTGGCGATGGAGAAGCGAGTACAGCGGTTCATTATCGCGGCAATCAAGCGCAAGCTTGTACATTCGTCTCATGACTGCTCGGATGGTGGTATAGCCGTGGCTCTCGCTGAATCCGCTATCCTTTCAAATATCGGTTTTAGCGGCGCATGGTCATCTAAGAACCGTAAAGATATCGAGTTATTTGGAGAAGGCCAATCAAGAATATTGATTTCCGCCTCACCCTCTGACGCCGAGAAATTAAAGGCCCTTGCAAAGTCCTCCAGGGTACCTCTCCGCAAACTGGGCATCACAGGCGGTAACCGCTTCCACATAGGTACAAGAGTAGATTTACCATTGAACCGGCTGGTTTCATCCTATGAAACCGGCCTCCAGCAAGCACTGGCGTGAAAAACACGTTAAAATCTGTAACGTGCCAGTGACGAAATCATACGTATTCCACGCCTGATACTGTGTTATAATCAATTTTGTCGAATTAGGAGAAGTTAAATTGAAAATAAGCACTGAGAATAGTGCTGAAAAAGAAGTCAAGATCACCTTCGAAGCTGAGTCAGTAGACACCGAGAAGGCGCTTGACCGTGCATATCAGCGCATCGTAAAGCGAGTCGAAGTCCCGGGCTTCCGCAAGGGAAAGGCTCCTCGCTCAATCATTGAAAACACCTATGGGCAGGCTGCGCTGATGGAAGAAGCCATCAATATCATCGTGCCTGAATCAGTAGACAAAGCCATCCGTGACAATAATATCGATGCCATAGTAAACGACCACATCGCTCCGCAGGTTGAAGTAACCAGCCGCGAGCCGTTGAAATGGGTCGTAACCGTACCGCTTAGGCCATCCGTAGACATCGGCGACTACAAGAGCATACGCGTGCCGCTTGAGAGCCCGGAGATAACCGATGAGCAGGTCAACGGCGTTATGGAGAACCTGCGATATCAGACCACACCATGGGAGCCTGCGGATCGCGCAGCACAGATGGGCGACCTTTTGACTATCGACGTGCTGGGCCTCGAAGGCAAGCAAACAGCTCTCAACCAGAAGGATTTGCAGTTCAGCCCCACGCCGGACCAGAAGATGCCAGTTCCCGGGTTCAGCGACCATCTTATCGGCATGACCAAGGGTGAGATGAAAGAATTCGTAATAACGATAGCCGCTAATGATGAAAATACGGGCATCGCAGGCAAAACATTTAACTTCAAGGTCACGCTCAAAGAGGTCAAGGAGAAAAAACTCCCTGAAATCAATGATGAGTGGGTCAAGAATTCCGTTGAGGGCATTGAAAACCTCGACAAGCTGAAAGAGAAAATCAAGGAAGACATTAAAGAAGAAGCTGATTCGATAGCCAAGGCCGAGCAGCAGGAAAAAGCGGTCAAAGAGGTGATCAAGCAGGCGAAGATTCAGTATCCAACCGTCTTGATTGAGCATGAGCTTGAGCACATGCTGGTTAACCAGGAGCAGGTCCTCGCACAGCAAAGCCTCACACTGGATGCATACCTCCAGAGCGCAAATAAGACGCAAGATCAGTTGAAGGATGAGATGCGTCCTGTAGCACTCGACAGGGTCATGCGCGCGCTTGTATTATCGAAGATACAGCAGGAAGAAAAGCTTGACGTTACCCAGAGCGATATCGATGCGGAGATTGCCGCATCAGTAGCATCGCAGGGCAGCGATCCGGCGGCGGCAAACCAGATGCGGCAGCTGCTGACGAAGCCTGAGAACCTGGATTCAATCGAGAGGATCATCGCTAACAGAAAGTCGATTCAGAGAATCGGCGCTATAGCTCGCGGCGAGAATTGAAATGACGGTAGATAGACAATATAAGAGGAGTGAAAATGTTAGAGCAGAATAAGTTCATACTTCCACCACAAAACATCATCCCCATGGTCATTGAGCAGAGTCCACGAGGGGAACGGGCATTCGATATCTACTCGCTCCTTCTGAAAGAGCGAATCATATTTTTAGGCACACCTATCAACGACCAGGTAGCGAACCTGATAATTGCTCAGCTACTGTTCCTCGAGCGTGAGGACCCAGAAAAAGACATCAGCATATACGTACACAGCCCGGGCGGAGTCATCAGCGCCGGACTTGCCATATATGACACCATGCGCCTGATGCGCTGCGATATTGCAACCATCTGCGTCGGCATGGCTGCCAGCATGGCAACAGTTCTACTTGCGGCCGGAACCAAGGGAAAGCGCTATGCTCTACCTAGCTCGACCGTACACATGCACCAGCCATTGGGCGGTGCGCAGGGTCAGGCCTCAGACATCGAGATTGCCGCGAGAGAGATACTGAGAATGCAGGATATACTGCGGAAGATACTCGCTTTCCACACAGGCCAGCCCATGGACCGAATCGCAAAGGACTCAGACCGCGATTTCTATATGAACGCTGAGCAGGCCAAAGACTACGGCCTGATTGACGAAATTCTGGTCAAGCCAGGCAGCAAAGAAGTCGCACGCGCAGGCCTCAAATAAATTCGCAGCTTTAAGTTAGATAAGGAGCAATCATGACCACCCCTGGTTTTAAGAGCGGCGGCGGAACAGGACGCAGCCAGCAGTACCAGTGCTCTTTCTGTGGGAAAAGCCATGACCAGGTAACCAGGCTCATTGCCGGCCCCAGTAAGGTGTACATCTGTGACCAGTGCGTAAAGCTCTGCCAGCAGATCATCACTGACGAAAATGGCGCAGCGGCGGCAACCACAGCTAAGAACAAGGTCACGATCCCTAAAGCGCTTACGCCAAAGCGCATCTATGAACAGCTTAGCGAATACGTGATAGGCCAGGAAAAAGCGAAAAAAGTCCTGAGCGTAGCAGTATACAACCATTACAAGCGCATCGCCTCTAATCGTGACGATAGCGACGAAGTAGAGCTCCAGAAGAGCAATATCATGCTCATCGGCCCTACCGGCAGCGGCAAAACTCTTCTCGCGCAGACACTGGCCAAAATTCTGGACGTTCCGTTTACTATCGCGGACGCCACATCACTCACAGAGGCTGGCTACGTCGGCGAGGACGTCGAGAACATACTGCTCAGGCTCATCCAGGCGGCTGACTGGGATATCTCACGCGCTGAACGCGGCATCGTTTATATAGACGAGATCGATAAGATTGCCCGCAAAGGCCCTAACCCTTCAATCACACGCGACGTATCCGGAGAAGGCGTACAGCAGGGGCTGCTTAAAATCATCGAAGGCTACACGGCTAACGTTCCTCCTCAGGGCGGACGCAAACATCCTCACCAGGAATTCCTGCAGATAAAGACACACAACATTCTCTTCATATGCGGCGGCGCGTTTGAGGGTCTGGACCGGATAACCGCATCGCGCATCGGCAAAGACAAGCACCAGATCGGTTTCCATGTGAAGGTTGTAGATAAGAACGACACCGAGGATGCCTACGACACGCTGTCACAGGTGGCGCCGGATGACCTGCTTCACTTCGGTCTGATACCAGAATTTATCGGCCGCTTGCCACTGATCGTAGCGTTGAAGACGCTCGACAGGAGCGCACTGATTCAGATCCTCACCGAGCCAAAGAACGCACTCACCAAGCAGTACCAGAAGTTCTTCTCCCTCGACAAAGTAGAACTTACATTCACAAAGGATGCGCTCGAAGCAGCAGCTGACGGCGCGCTCGCAGGGAAAACTGGCGCTCGCGGACTGAGGACACTGCTTGAAGAAACGCTTATGGATGTGATGTACGACATCCCGTCTATGCGTGATGTAAAGAAGTGCGTTGTGAACGCGGACACGATCAAGAATAAGAAGCGCCCAATCATGCTGAATTCAGCCGGAACGCCTGTAGAGGAACAGAAGCGGCAAAACTCAGCTTAGCTATCTAGGCTCTTTCTTAATCAGTTTCAACAGCTCTGCGTGCACCAGCCCATTGCTTGATATCGCGTTGCGCGTAAAGGCAGTCGCCCTCCCTGAAAAATCCGTGAACTTGCCGCCAGACTCCTGGATTATCGGCAGGAGCGCGGCGTTGTCCCACACACTCATCTCCGGCTCTACCATCGCCTCAATCTTGCCTGTCGCCACCAGGTAGTGCGCGTAGCAGTCAGACCACCCGCGGACAACTCCTGCCGATGAGATGATTCTCTCAAATGGTTTGAGTGTTTTATTCGTTACAAATAAATGCGGCTCGCCCGTGCAAATACACGACCTTTTAAGCTCGCCAATCTTTGACACGTGCGCCCTCCGTATGTTATTTATCTTGCTCTTTTTGAAATCGACACCCTGTGAAAACCACGCGCCGTGTCCCTGCGAGGCGTATATGATTTCGCTGAGCGCGGGGAAAGCGACCACACCTGCAACCATGACGCCTGAGCGTTCCACCGCAACCATCGTGCCGAAAAGAGGCACGCCACGAATGAAGGCTTTGGTGCCGTCTATGGGATCAAGGTACCAGCGGTAGCCTGTTTTACCTTGCTTCTCGGCGTACTCTTCACCAACGATTCCATCGTCAGGAAAGACGTTTGTGATTTCGCGACGTATGAGCTGTTCGGCTTTTTTGTCCGCCTCTGAAACAGGCGTGAGGTCTTTTTTGATTTCTATCGATAAAGAAGGCGAGCGGAAATACGGACGGATAAGTGAGGAAGCTTTTAATGCTGCCGCAATCGCGATATCGAGCCTTGCGCTCAATTCAGTCATGAAGTTAAGCTTTCTGAGCGGCCTTCAGGTGTGCCCCTATCTGAGCGGTTAAGTCATAGCCGTGAATCGGCATGCCATATCTGTCTATGACACTCCCGTCCTTTATCGCCACATCGCCCTTCGCGAACGACGCCAGCGTCTCTAACACCAGCGGCACCTCGTGTGTCACGCCCTTCTGGCGTATCGTTTTGAATAATGGAAGCTCTTCCCCGGATGACTTTTTGAGTTCGTCTAAACTCTTTCCGAATACCTGTTCCCACATGTGTTTCATGTCGTCTGATTTAATGCTGAACTTGGAGTACGTCACAACGGGCCCCGCGTCTAGGTCAGGCGTAACGTGGTGCATGTAACATCCGCTCTCGTGAGCATTAGTGGCTATCAGTTCCCATATCACTTCCTGCCACGTGCCTTTTGGGCCGCCCGGCGCCGCAGGGTGAAGATTTATCAGCGTCTTGCTCATACACCATTCTGCGCTGGTGATCAGAAGCAGGCCGGCGTGGACGCCCAGGTCGAAATGGTACGGCGCAACCAATTCAGTAACTTCATTGAAATAGTGCTTGCGCCAGTCGTGGCTCGGAT
Organism: Dehalococcoidia bacterium; assembly: GCA_009692825.1. Taxonomy (GTDB): domain Bacteria; phylum Chloroflexota; class Dehalococcoidia; order SHYB01; family SHYL01; genus SHYL01. The sequence continues at coordinate 13,484 of SHYL01000021.1, forward strand.
CGAGGTCGCGCCTGAACTTACGGTGTGAGAGAGCTATCAGGGGAATTTTGTAATCTTTAACGGTTTGCAGGAACCTATCGCTGCCGTCGCCTTCACCGTGTTCGCGGTTGCAAAACACGAAAGAGATTTCGGCGGGCAGCTGTCCGCTTTTTATAGCGTCCAGCGTCCTGTTCAACAGGGTCATCGAACCGTCACCGCGGCCTGTTGAAAACCAGCCGAGTTTATACATCTAGTTGTAGCGTCCCTTGTATAGCGGGCTGAGCACCTTCTTGCGCCACTTCGCGTACCGGCTGAACGCATGGACAAAGAAAGAGCTACGGCCGCAGCGCATACCTTTTGAATGCATAAGCGCTTGCTTGAACTCCTTCGCGGTACCGTCAAAAGTTGGGAATTCCACGAATACTTTCCCTAGCTCCCATGCCGTATGCGCATCGCTGCCCGCGCCTGCCGGGAGGTGATATTTCTCCGCTAGTTCTTTGGCCTTTATAACGTCGCTCATGAATGTTGTTCTCGCGTTAAACACCTCGACTATATCGATGTGGTGAATCACCTCTTCTATAGCCGGAGCTTTTAATGGCTCGCGCCTGATCTTGTCGTAGGGGTGTGGCAGGGAGACGAGTCCTCCCTGGTCATGGATCGCCTTGATGGTATCCATCGGTGACATCATTTTGGGCACTCGCTCTTTTAGGAAGAGTCCCGTGACCTCACCCATCGTTGTCTTCACTTCTTCCGCAACGATGACCATGATTGGAGCGTTCCGCTGCTTTCCGAGGCGCTGTACTTCAAAGCCGCCCTCCGTAGTGTTGTGGTCGGTCACCGCGATGCATGTCAGTCCAACTTTTATTGCTTTCTCAAGCAGCTTATCAGGCTGGGTAAGCGAGTCCTTGGAGAAATGCGTGTGCATATGAAAATCACCAAAGAGCATTTTAGGGGTGCTCATCGTTATCCAGGCCGTTTCCATTCATCGCGGTTATACCGTTAAAGGCCGCGTTTAATTTTGTGATCTTAAGCTCAGCGGCATCCAGCTTGGTGGAGCATACCTGTGCAAGTTTAAGTCCGTCCTCATAAAGTGCGGTGGCCTGCTCAAGAGTCAGTCCGCCTGACTCCATCTTCTCAACAAGCTTTTCAAGCTTCTGGAATGCTTCTTCAAATGAGAGTTTCTGCTGCACTTTTTACCCTGACTATCTTAAACAAATCTTCTATCGAGTGTTACTCAGGACTTATTCTCAGTCACTTTGCCTTCAAACGAGCCATCTGCGAGCGCTACTTTGAACGTATCGCCTTCCGCCACCTGGCCCTTACTGTATATCACCCCGCCTGCAGGGGAACGCGTAACCACCGCGTAGCCGCGTCTCAACGTCGCTTTAGGGTCCAGTGTCGCCAGACGGCTGGCGTATCCGCCAAGACGCTCTTTCTGCAGTCCAAGCATTGTACCCCACGCCGCAACTACTATGTGGGTAAGGTCATCCACCTGCTGACTGTATGCGTCGATGTCAGGCAGCGTTTGTGCCAGACGGCGCTTGGTTCCTTGCAAGTCCTCACGCCCGCTAACGAGAGTCCGCTGGATGCAGCCGTTCATGGAGCTGACCATTTCATTTATGCTGAGCGCGAGCTGCAAGCGGTCTGGGACTGCGAGTTCGGCGGCTGCCGACGGCGTAGGCGCGCGGACGTCCGCAACGTAATCGGCAAGCGTAGTATTCGTTTCGTGGCCGACAGCACTGATCACAGGTGCACGACTGCTGAAGATGGCCTTGACGACACGCTGGTCGTTGAATGTCCACAATTCGTCATCTGAGCCGCCGCCCCTGGCAAGAATAACCAGGTCTATGTCCTGTAATGTATTAAGCGTTTCGAAAGCGCTCACAACGCTTTCCACTGCGCCGTCACCCTGCACTTGCGCCGGCGCAAGTAATAGCTGTACCAACGGGTAGCGCCTGCTGATCACCTGGCGTATGTCATGAAATACGGCGCCGCTCGGTGAAGTTACCACGGCTATTTTCGATGGAAATTGTGGCAGTGGTCGCTTGCGGGCAGCGTTAAAAAGGCCTTCCTTTTCAAGTTGTGCCCGTAGCAATTCAAGTTCGAGGAACCGCTTACCAATTCCGTCCGGCTGGGCAAGGTCAGCGATAAGTTGAATGTCCCCTCGCTGCTCATAGACTGAAAAGCGTCCGTGGATTACCACCTGCTTACCTGCTGCGAGATGCTGACCGCCGGTGCCTGTACGGAACATGACGCACCGCAGCTGGCCCAGGTCATCTTTCATAGTGAAATACATATGCCCTGAGGACGCTTTGGTGTAATTCGAGACTTCGCCTCTTATCCAGAGGTCTGTCAGAAGCGAGTCAGATTCAAGGACGTTTTTAACGTACCCGGTTATCTGGCTAACGGTATAAATAGGCATCTAAATTCAGTGCCTCAAAATGAGGGGATGCGGGCTATAAAACAGAACTGGATCAGTTGACTCTTTCGACGTAGGAGCTATCCCTGGTATCGATCTTAATCGTATCGCCTTCATTTACAAAGAGCGGGACCTGTATGCTAAGCCCTGTTTCCATCTTCGCGGGTTTCGTGCCCGCTACAGCAGTATCGCCACGGAAACCAGGTGCGGTCTCCACAACCTTCATCTGGACAGTAGTAGGAAGGCTGATGCTCATCGGCTGCTCTTTGTATGTGAGCAGTGTCATCGTGTTGCCTTCGATAAGATAGCCTTCCGCATCTCCAACCTGCTCTTTGCCGAGCGGCATCTGGTCAAAAGAGGTTGTGTTCATAAAGTAAAAGATATCGCCGTCCCTATACAGGAACTGAACGCCTTCGGCATCCATGCGGGCTATGTTGAATTTATGGTCTGCGTCAACCGTCTTTTCAAGCACGCGGCCGTCCTTGATGTTCTTCAGCTTTACCTTGATAAGGTTTGCCCGCTGCGCCATTTTTGACGAAGCGAATTCGACTACCTGGTAGAGCTGTCCATCCATTTCGATTGTGATGCCACGTTTGAATTCGCCTGCGCTGACGACCATGTTTAAGCTCCGATCAATTCTTTTTTATGTGCGTGTGAGAGGTCTATGGCTTTGCCGTTTTCCATCATCACTATATCTTCTATCCTGACTCCGCCCCAGCCCTCTATGTAAATACCAGGCTCTACGGTGAAGAACATACCGTTTTCGAGCTTCGATTTGGAGTTCTTAGAGACTCGCGGGTTCTCGTGTATCTCCAGTCCTACGCCGTGACCTGTGCCGTGCCCGAACTGCGGTCCGTAGCCTGCGTCTTCAATCACCTTGCGCGCAAGAGCGTCACAGTCACCGCCGGTCATGGTTGAGTTTACGGCTGCAATCGCAGTAAGCTGGGCACCCAGCACGATATCGTAAATCTTCCTGAACTGCGCGTCAGGCTTGCCGATGGTTACCGTGCGGCTTAAATCGCTGCAGTAGCCCTCATATTTTGCGCCCATATCGATGACGATTGATTCACCCTTCTGGATCTGCTTGTCCGTTGGGTGATGATGGGGGAGCGCAGCATTAGCTCCTGACGCGATAATCGTATCGAAGGAGGGGCCTTCCGCACCGAGCTCGCGCATATGCTTCTCAAGCTCCCATGCCACCTGTTTCTCAGTGATTCCAGGCTTGAGCTTCTCAGCCGCTACGTATGTGAAAGAAGCATCCGCAATATCTATGGCACGCTGGAGTAAGAGTCTTTCGCTTGGCTCTTTAACGATCCTCAGGTCTTCAATGATGTCCGAAGAAGGAACAAACTCCGGTCGGCTCTCGGCAGGCATCTTTTCAAGTGCGGACTTTATCGAGTTGAAGAAGGCAACTGAAACGTTATTGGCCTCGAAACCTATGCGTTTCGTCTTGATGTCAGATAATGCGCCATTTAACCATGTATCGAGAGGACCAGTGATTTTAACCAGTGAGTAATTGGGGCTCTGCCTACCCACCTGTTCGTAATATCGGAAATCCGTTGCAAGGAGAGCTTCCTTCTGGCTGATAAGGAGATACCCGGATGAACCGGCAAAGCCTGACATGTAACGCCTGTTTTCTGGCGTGCTGATAAAGATCGCATCAAGGCCTTTCTCTTTTAGCGCCTTTCTCAACCTTTCGAGTCTGCTTTCCATAGTCCCTCCTTGTCTCTGCCGCCGCTCGGAATATATTTAATGACGTTACTTGTTATTCTTGGCCCTGTCAACCAGCAATTCAAGCGCGGCTATGTAGCCACGCCAGCCAAATCCCGCGATCTGCCCGACAGCTATAGGCGCGATGACAGATTTGTGCCTGAAATCCTCTCGCGAATAGACGTTGCTCAGGTGCACTTCCGCTATCGGTTTGTCTGCATCCACAAGCGCGTCACGGAGCGCATAGGCGTAATGAGTGAACGCACCAGGGTTGATAATGATGGCATCAGCGGACGCCGATTCATCTTGTATGAAATCGATGAGGTCACCCTCTACGTTAGACTGGTAATCCGCAACCTGCACCTTCAGCTCTTTCGCCCTCTTTTTTACGGCAGCAACTATAACAGGCAGCGTCGTATTTCCGTATATGCCTGTATCCCGTTTGCCGAGATTATTCAGATTCGGGCCGTTAATAAGAAGTATCTTCATTTCCTGAGACCAACTTTTCAATTTTATCGGGCGTTGCCTGGTTCTTTGCCAGTGGATGAGCGCTCAGGTAAACCTTTCGCGCCTGTGCCTGCGTGACGTGCATGTAAATCTGCGTGGTACTGAGACTTGCATGTCCCATCAGCTCCTGGACAACCCTCAGGTCTGCGCCGCCGTCAAGCATATGGGTAGCGTACGTATGCCTCAACGTGTGTGTATGCACCCCGTTCGATAGGCCGACGAGCTTAGAGTAGCGCTTGATTATCATCTGTATAGCTCTTACGCTGATCCGCCTGCCGTTGTTGTTCAAGAACAAAGCGACGTTTTGCTGCTTCTTAAGAAGCTCCGGCCTTACGGTTTTCATATATTCACTCAGCCAGTGCCTACCCAGCTTCCCAATTATGGTGATGCGTTCCTTTGAACCCTTACCCATAACTCTCAATTCGCGCTCTTTCATATTGATATCTGAGGTATTGAGTCCCGCCGCCTCGCTCACGCGTAAGCCTGCCGCATAAATGATTTCCACAATAGCCCTGTCTCTTATTCCCAGAGGTGTCGATATATCGGGCGCCTCCAGTAAAAGTTTCGTAGAGTCCTCGGGCAGAAAATCAGGCAGACGCCTGTCCAGCTTAGGACTGCTGGCTGAAGCGGCCGCGTTCCCGCTGGCGTAGCCCATGATGTTCATGAAGCGGTAAAAGGAGCGGATTGCGCTCAGCTTGCGGGCTATACTCCGCTTGGAGACTTTATCCACCATAAGCGCTCCGAGGTAAGCTCGGATGACGGCACGGTCTACGCCGTCAGGAGTCGATACGCCGCGTTTGGCCGCGAAAGCGATAAACGGACGCAGGTCGTTTTGATAATTTCTGACGGTGTACTTAGAGGCTTTACGCTCACCTTCAAGGTAGCGCGTGAATTTTAAGAGAAGCTCCTCCAACTATGCCTTGGCTCCTACTGCTTCCGTTTCTTCCGAGTTCTTTTCATTGGCCGTCTTATAAGCGCAAACGGTGCACTTGGCTCCGTCCTTGCCATCCTTAATCATCAGGCCGTCGCATTCTGGGCATGGGTCGATCAGTGGCTTCTGGCTAACCGTGAAATCGCACTCTGGATAGTTGGAGCAGCCGTAAAATACGACTTTTCTCCTGAGCTTCTTGCTGAACGCCTGCCGCTCCACCAACTCGCCTTTGTCCTTCGGGCACATTGCCCCTGTCTTATTAAGT
>SHYL01000022.1 GCA_009692825.1 Dehalococcoidia bacterium
GGACGCCGCCAGTCGAAGTTACGGAACCTGGCCTTATAAAAATCAAGTTCGAACCGAGTCCCTGCACCTGCTGCGTCACGTTGGCACGCACACCATCCCCAATAGACAGCGAGGCTATGACTGCGCCAACGCCGGCAATTATTCCAATGATCGTTAAAAGCGACCTCAGCTTATTAGCCATCAATGAATGAAGCGCGGTGCTAATAATAGACAGAAAAGTATTCATTTAGCCTCCACGGCTGTGGGTTCAATATGTCTAGGGTGCCTAATAATCTCTTCACTGTGCATCTGTCCATCGCGGAAGAAAATGATTTTTTCACAGAATTCGGCAACTTCTCTTTCGTGTGTAACTACTACTATGGTTATGCCCTGGCTGTGCAGTTCCTGCATAAGGTTCATGATGTCGTTGCTAGATTTCGTATCAAGGTTGCCTGTAGGCTCGTCAGCCAGAACTATGGCAGGATTGTTTATCAGACTGCGTGCTATGGCTACGCGCTGTTGCTCACCTCCGGAAAGCTGATTCGGACGGTGATGAGCACGCTTGGTAAGCCCTACACGGCCGAGCTGTTCCAGCGCTCTCGCCTTGGCATCTTTATTTTTGCCGTACAGCAATGGCAGTGCCACGTTATCCAATGCGGAGACTCGCCGCAGCAGGTTAAAAGACTGGAATACGAAACCTATCTTCTGATTCCGCACCTCCGCCAGATTGCCATCAGACAGCTTTGTGACATCGACGCCATCAAGCATGTAAGTGCCAATGGATGGTTTATCCAGACAGCCAAGGATGTTCATCAGGGTAGATTTGCCTGAGCCAGAAGGGCCCATGATGGCAATCATCTCCCCTTTATTTATGGAGTACGTTACACCGCGAAGCGCCTGTACCTGGATATCGCCCATGCGATATGTCTTCCCGATGTTCTCAAGCCTGATGACCGGGCCATTTTGTACTGACAATGGATTACCGCCTTCCACCGGCCGGGGCCACACCGCCACCAAAACCGCCCGCCGGGGGCGCTCCACCGGGAGGACCGCCGAAACCCCCGCTGCCTGCTCCGCCTTGTCCAGGTATTAAGCCTGCCGGAATTATGATGCCGCCTCCACCACCGCCGGAGACAGGCCTGGCCATCACTTTTTCGCCTTCCTGCAGACCTTCGAGAACTTCTGCCTGTAAATCGTTAGCGAGTCCGACTTTCACAGTCCTGTCCACGGTCAAACCTTTGTCATCGACTACCTGTACGACCTGAGTGCGGCCAACAGTTCGCAATGCGTTTCTGGGAACCACGAGGACATCCTGTTTACTGTCGACGACTATTCGTGCGGTTGCCGACGATCCTACCAACAGCGTGATGCCTTCAGGCAGCGTTACGGCCAATGTGGCCTGATAGGAGGTGACACCCTGGGTAGTAGCGCCTTGAGGTGAAACTGCTTGAACGGTACCCCGAAAAACCTTCCCTGCCTGGGAATCCATGGTTATAACTGCCTGCTGACCAGGTTTAACCTTAGCAACATCCAATTCATCGACGGTGATATCGAGCCGCAGTAATGATGGATTTACTACCTGCACGCTGGCGCCCGATGAACTTTCGCCAAGGTTGGCTACAACGGAAGCGACAACGCCATCGAAAGGCGCGATTATGGGTGCGTTAACAAGGGCCGTTACTGCATTGTCCAGGCTCAACTTTGCCTGCTCCACGGAGCTTCTGCTTTGCAGGAGATCGTCTGTCGTGTAGGGGGTAAGTTTCGCTTGAAGCTGTAACTGAGCATTCAAGACAACCACCTGTGCAGATGCTATGTCCTGGACGAGGGGAGATTTCTTCAAATCATCCAACTTAGACTGAACTGTTCCAATGCTTGCTTTTGCGTTGGCAACGGCATTATCAGCGGCGATTATTTCGGATGCCGTCGGGCCGGCCAATATAAGGTCTAGTTTAGCTTTGGCTATCGCCCGGTTTGCAGTAACCTGGTCAAATTGTGCATGGGTAGCGGCTAACTCGATTGGAGTAGGCCTAGTCAGCAATTCATCAAGCCTGGCCTGTGCAGCCGATTCTGAGGTATGAGCAGCTATTTGAGCTGACCGCAGGCGCCCCAATGGGTCCTGAGCAGACGGAACCTGGGCTGCGATGTCCGCCTGTATAGTTGCGGTGTGGGCTTGTTCCAATGAATGCTGAGCTGCCAGAAGTTCAACTCGCGTGGGCCCTGCCATTACAGTAGCAAGATTTGACTGTGCAGTAGCTAGCGATGCAGTTGCCGAATCATACGTCGCCTGAGACTGTAATATATCAGATGGCTTAGGCGATGCTTTAAGGTCAGCAAGGTTACTCTGAGCTATCTTAAGAGTTGCATACGCTGAAACTACCGCGGCTTGCGCTGAAGCCATATCTGATGAAGTTGGCCCTGCCTTTACCTTATCGAGGTTTGCCTGAGCAACCGTAAGATTCAGACGGGCAATATCAATTTCCTCTTTCTTTGAACCGGCTAGCATTGTATCCAGCTTGGACTGCACGATCTTCAATGACAATTCGGCCTGGGTAACCGCTTGCTTTAGCTGGGTATCATCGATACGAGCAAGCACTTTACCTTTCGTAACCTTATCACCTGTCTTCACGTTAACTTCCGTTATCTTGCCCGATGCTCCAAACGCTAACTTGGATGAAGTCAGTGAAGTGAATGTTCCGTTTGAACTTACATTTACTACCAGTGTCCCGCGCGAGATGGCGACGGGCCGGGGCGCACTCCTGGAAGCGGCTGCGGGAGTTGCTGTAGCTGACCCTTTACTGCAAGCCGAAAGCACAAGCAAAGATGAGAACAAAATAGCTACAGCCGGCAAGTACGTTCTGTAGTTAGATAAAACATTAAAAACGCCCCTAGTTACAATCTGCTTCACCGATCACTCTCCTTACTTCCTTTATGCAGCCCATGATGCTGCCAGCACTCTAAGCTTTTGGCAAGTTAAACGTAAGTTTTGTTCCATGGTTCCTTGTTTGCGTCAAGCGACTCAAATCGAAGACTTATGCTAGCACGAACGCCTTTATCCAAAGTAAGTTATATGGGAACTTTGTTAAGAAAGTTTCAAGACGGGCTGGAACAAAGACGAACTACCCTGTTATACAGGGCGAAAAAAAACACATTCTGTATCTACAACATCATACCAAGGACGACTTAATGACAAACAAAACTTCCAGCATAGAACTTGTAAGCAGCAATGGCCTCATAGACCGAAAGATCTTTATCGATGAGGATATCTATAAACAAGAACTCGAGCAGGTATTCGGCCGTTGCTGGCTATTCATAGGCCATGAAAGCCAGGTCGCTAAACCCAATGATTTCGCAGCCGGATACATGGCTGAAGATCCCATTCTTATGTGCAAAGACTCGAAGGGTAAGCTGCACGCGTTCCTAAACATGTGCCGCCATAGAGGCAACCGCATCTGCAGAGCGGATGCAGGCAATGCGCCATCGTTCATGTGCACATACCATGGCTGGACGTTCGCAACGGACGGCAAGCTGGTGGGCGTGCCAGGATATAAGGAGGCGTACTTCGAAGAACTGGACAGGTCCCAGTGGGGGCTTGTGGAAGCGGCCCAACTGGATACGTACAAAGGTCTTGTATTTGCCACGTGGGATAGGAAAGCTCCCACCCTCAAAGCCTACATGGGCGACATGGCATGGTGGCTAGACCTCCTTGTCGACCGCAGAGAAGGGGGCACTGAAGTCTTGGGCGGAGTCCACAAAGCTATCCTTCACGCCAATTGGAAATTCGGAGCCGATAATTTCAGCGGCGATGTTTACCATTTTCCGATCACACATGCTTCTAATTTCGTGACTTACGGCCGTAGGATGCCAGTTTTTCTTGGCGACAGGACAAGGTATACGGTAAATCCAGGCAAAGGTCACGGATTGATGGGTGCATACGTAGGGCCCGAAGCCGTAAACCCTTCCCACTTCGTAAACAAGTCCAGCGTTATCAGAGACTATTACATGCAAACAATGCCTGAGCTGGAAGCCAGATTAGGCACGATCCGAGCAAAACAGGGAGCCATAAGCGTGGCCACTATGTTTCCAAACTTCACGTGGCACCCGAGTCCTATGGTGCGCAACTGGCACCCGAGAGGTCCGGACAAGATGGAAATCTGGTCGTACTGCATCGTGGACAAGGCAGCGCCACAAGAGGTGCGAGAGGCTATGAGGCGCAACTTCGTAGGCTCATTCGGCCCGAGCGGGCCTGTGGAACAGGACGATATGTCTAACTGGGTGCAGTGCACTTCAGCATCTAAGACATGGATGGGGAAAAAGTTCGAGGCAAACGTCAAAATGGGAATTGGACATGAGACTAAACACGAGGGAATGCCAGGCGTAATGTCAGGCTGGCCTAGCGAGACAAACCAGCGCTCGTTTTACTCTCGGTGGTCAGAAATTATGGAAGCTCCGAGCTGGGATAAAATCCAAATGGGCGCAAACCACTGACGCTTACAGTCAAGTTGAGTTAAGAAAAGGGCGGATACCTAAACATATCCGCCCTTTATTTCTGATGTTATAGGATGAAAACTACCCTGCGTATCCTTTTCCGCCAGCGCTCCCCTTCAGTCCAGACATCTCCCCCATGTGCTCTGCGAAGTGCACTACCAGTGCTGAAGATAACTGATTCGCAAGAGGGACCATGTTTCCGCCAAACCCCGGAACCTGTCTGTCCAGGTCCGCGCTTGTAATGGTACCGAGATACCGGTCAGCCTCAGCCAACACCTGATCCACATATTGCTTCACGACTGCAACATCAGTTTTCGCCGCCCGAGCCTTCTCAAGGTCCTGCCGTCCCGGCGCAAGTCCTGGAATCTTTTCAGCCCAGTTGCCAGTCTCCCAAATGGTTGGTTTACCCTGGGCGGTTTTGTTTATGATCGTATCTACGAAACCGATCGCGTGTACCAGAACACCTATGATGGGATTTGCTACGCCCGGCGGACGCCAGTGCGCTTGTTCCTGTGTAAGGTCTGAAACGATACTTGCCCAATCCCTACGTACGCCTGTAGCCTGAGTTTTTAAGAGCGTGATTGCTTCCATGATCCTCCATTTACTGTCATTAGACAGCCTAGTCGACTGTTCGCCATTATAAAGGGCGCAATTAGGAAATCAAAGTAAAGGCTTCGAAAGACTATAATTACCGAAATTTATCATGGCAATTAAATTAGAGAAACAGAGCGGAAAGCGGCCAATCTTCTACGGTTGGTGGATAGTTCTAAGCGCTTTTATATCTAATTTTGTAAACGTAGGTACGAGCGGCTACGCACTAACGGTGATGCTCCTTCCGATGCAAGACGCGTTCGGCGTAACACGCGGAATTATATCGCTCGCCCCTGTTGCAAGAAACCTGAGTTCTGCTTTTTTTGCGCCACTACTGGGCAGCCACATGGACAAGCCGGGCAGGGCTAGACTCATAATGATGGGCGGAGCGATAACGGGATGTCTCTCCCTTGTCCTGACAGGAGTATCTAGCTCAGTCTGGTTCTTTCTATTGGCTTACGGTGTATTGGGCGGGTTAACGATGGTATCCGCCGGGAACATGATGGGAAACGTACTGCTGGCAAAGTGGTTCATCAAGAAGCGAGCCAGAGCAACTTCTTTATCCGCAATGGGAATAGCGCTTGGCGGCGTAGTAATGGTACCTATCACGACTCTGATACTTGGATCGGTCGGCTGGAGGTGGACATGGGTAATCCTGGGAATATCCGGGCTGCTGATACTACTGCCTCTCGCATTTTTTGTCGTCAAGACTGAGCCTGAGCAGCTAGGAATGAAACCTGATGGCGAAACCAACGAAACGTTATCGAACAAGAGGTCAGTATCAGCCCAGAACGAAGTGCAGTGGACGCGCGCTGAAGCGATACGAACGCCAACTTTCTGGATATTAAATGTGGTTACTGGAATGATAATTGCGATAGGCGGAGGCGTAATGCTCCACCTCTCTGCTTTTCTACAAGATGATGGTTTCTCAAGAGGAATGGCCAGCACGGCGGTCACAGTATTCTCGTTAGGTTCGCTTTGTTCTTACACCTTCTGGGGGTATCTGCTGGACAAGGTCCCTTCCCGCGTTCTTATCATCCTTGCACACACCTTGCTTGCGTCAGGCATAGCGATCATGCTCTATACAAACAGCACCATTGCAATACAGATCGGTGCGTTCATGTACGGCTGGGGTTTTGGGGCAAGTCCAATAACTCGCGTTATCTGGGCAAACTATTACGGCAGACGGCTCCAGGGAAGCATACAGGGCATAGTGATGCCGTTTTCTCTGTTCGCTACCATGAGCGGACCTCTGATAGGCGGATTCCTCCACGATATGACCGGCGATTACGTAACGGCTTTCAATATATTCATCGGAATGGGCATATCAGCCTCGATTTTAGCTCTATTTGCGGTACCGCCAAATAAAAAAGCATTCCCTTATCCTGAGTCCGATTGACAATGGGACCCGAAGTGTTCTATTGTTTGGCCCACCACTAAGAAGAAAGGAATTTATATGTTAAGAGTAACCAAGTCAGATATTAAGGGTCTCGTCATATATCCACCCACACCATGCAAAGAGGGCATGGGAGAATGGGATTCGACCAGCTCGGTAGACTTCGACAAGTCTGAGAAGATGGCCAACCTGCTCATCGGGTCCGGGACAAGCGTATTCGGACTGTGCGGCACCACCGGAGAGAACGCGGCGCTGCTTTTCGAAGAGAAGCGCGATTACGTAGCTACGATGGTCAAGACCGTCAACCACCGCATTCCAATATTCGCAGGATGCACCGCGCTCGGAACAAAAGAAGTCGTCAGACAGATGCGTGTAATGAGGGACCTCGGCGCAGAGGGATGCTTCATAGGCCTCCCATTGTGGCAGACACCCACAATGAAGATGCAGCACAAGTTTTATGCTGACCTCAGCCAGGCTGTTCCAGAAATGGCGATCATGATTTATTCCAACCAGATGTTTTTCAAATCAGACTTCAACGCCGAATTCTGGGAAGGAATAGCCAGGCTTGCTCCAACTGTAATCACGAACAAGGCAGGCAGCGCAGGAGATATCGGTGACAACCTAAAAGTTGCCGGACACCAGGTCAACTTTGTACCAACGTCATCATCTTTCGTAGAAGCAGACAAGAAATTCCCCGGTAAATTTAACGCCATGTGGAACACTACATTTGCTCCTGAACCGCTGGTAGCACTCATCAACGCCTACAATTCAGGCGATAGGAAGCGCGCCGAGGAGATCTGGACGGATATAAAGAGCATCGACCAGCCTACACCGGGCTCACCAAACAGGATGACCGGTCCTGCGAGAGCTGAAGGCTATCCGATCTATTCGGCGAGAATGCTCTCGGCATTTGCATCACACAACGCGCAGGTTCACAAAGTGGAGTGGAACGCATCGGGCTACTTACAGGGCGGCGTAGGTCCTATGAGAGCGCCTTACACAGACATCCCTGATGACTGGGCAAAGGAACTCGTCGAGCACACGCACAGGTGGATGAAGATGAGAGAGAAATACGTTAAGGTCATAGCAAAGTAATAGTGAACTTAAAACCGCCCCGAAAAATTCGGGACGGTTTTAAGTTCGTCGATTCTCATGGGTATTTCGCCCAGAACAAAATAAGACCGGATAATAAAAAATAGCCCCGACGTTTGTCGGGGCTATTTTATTTTCAAAAGGGTTTTTGCTACCCGGCTTTGACGCCGACGTACTTCTTTCGCATCTCCATCCACTGCTTGGCATGAGCCTCTGCGGTTCTCTTCCATTCGTCTGGTAAGTCCGTGTACGGGGCCCTCATAGGTCCAATATCCAGATAGCCGGCATTCTTCCACTCCCATTTATGCACCTGGGCGTTATAGTGGGCGAATCCACTCTCCTGCCTGCCTGACCATCCCTTTAACCCTTGTGGGGTGGCCATACCGCCTGGAGGTGAGAATGGCGCGACGCTGTGTATGTCATGGACAATTTCTTCCAGCTTTACGGTGTCTTTCTTATTGAATGCGTTGATGGCTGCAACATACGGTTCGGGAGCAAATCCTGTCGTCCAACACGCATTAAAGTGTCCGGGCGCCTTCTTGTCAGCTTCTATGAATGACAGTGACCCAGGCACAAACTTGATCTGGTGACCAGATACTTTTACATCCTGGTCGATGTGGTCAATACCGTAGGCGATTTTATTCGTAACTACAGTTGGCGCCGTTTTGGCAAGGCCAGCCCAGAATTCAACGGGGAAGTCGGTTTTGAAGAACATGCTGTTGGAGTAGACGAGAATAGGCATATCCGGTACAGCTTCAGCCACATCCGCAAAGTACCTTACTGAGTTATCCAGCGTTGGCGTCTGCCATAAAGGAAGTCCGAGGAACAGACCATCTGCTCCTACATCTCTCAAGATTCTGGCCTGCCTGATAACGTCTTTAGTACCCAGATTCGTAGCGCCCGCGAAAATCGGTATGCGATGTTTGTTTGCCTCAACTGCGCCTGCAATGAAAGCCTTTTTCTCGTCGAATAGAAGCGCTGCGTTTTCACCGGTGGTACCGCAAAACGCGAATGCGCTTACGCCTGAATCGATAAGAAGATTTACCAGCTTATTGGTCCTGTCTAAATCTATTGAGTCCGTAGTCTGCCACCCTCCGCCGTTGTCTTTACATGGCGTAGGTGGCATCGAAACAACACCTTTAACATCCTTAGCTGTAACCTTTAGCATCTTTCCTCCCTTTCATTTTTCGTACCTAATCCCGAAAACCACTAATTAGCCTGCCAGTAAGCAAAAGCCAGTCCGGTCTTTGCCTGCCTGGACGGTATGTAGTCGACCATCTTTGCTTTACCGCTGCACGCTGCTGCTACCGTTATCCAAGCTCGTATCTCACCAGTAGCATGATCCAAAACCTGGGACTGGATGGTGAACAATTTCTTGAGCTCTTCATTCTTGCCTGTCGTAATGGCTTTGATAACCCACTTGTCCAGCGGCTCGTCTACCCAGCGTCCAAGCATGTCAGAGGAAAGACCGCCAGAGGCTAGTATCGCGATCCGTTCAGGTCTTTGATTCAGTATCTCTCTGATAGCAAGGCCTAACTCAAAACATCTCTTTGCAGGTGGAAGCGGCGGGAAGTAAGCATTAATGAAAACAGGAACCACAGGAATATTCAGTTTTGGGGTTAGTTTTAAAACTGGGCCCGTGACCATGTGCGAGATTGAATTCTTGTTTCCGCCGACGGGATTGAACGTTTGACCGAATGAGATGTCAAAGCCCTTAGCTACTAAGCCCTCCAACAACTCTGAACCAATGACTGAATGACATGGGATCGTCACAGCCTCTCTCAGGGATTCAGGCACCCCAATCACGCCTGGAACGCCCTTAGCTTCCTTGCCAATGTACATAGAGAACATGGGCATGTTGATGTGGCTAAACATCTCGCCCCGGTCAGCACCTACTACCACGATGGCGTCCGGGTTATATGCCTCAAGCTGCTTTCTCAACACATCATAGGCAGCATTCGTTTTTTCCAGCAAATGGTTTATCATCTCGGGCTTCTCATTGATAGCCTGACCCTGTCCCATACCGCCAGCAGGGGCACCAGGAGGAGGCGGCGGCGGGTTAAATACTTTCAGAAATGGCTGTAGACCCTCAGTACCGGGCGGCACAAGGTTATAGATTTTTTGCCAGAGGTGGGGCTCCTCAAATATTGGGTGCGCAGAAGAAGCGGCTAATCCTAATCCAAGCACTATCGATTTCCTTTCTAGCACAGTAAATAAAAAGGCCTTTGAAGGCCTTTTTATTTACTTCTATATTTTGTTAATTAAAACCTAGCTTTTTTTGTTTGGGGTCCAGTAAGCAAACCCGATGCCGGTAATTGTCTCAGGAGCGGGGAAGTAATCTACGATGGTCGCCTGTGAGCCGACTTCTTCCATCGCACCTGTAACGCCTATCCATGCCCTGTTTTCGCCGGTGCCGCTGCGGACTGCCAGCGAGTCAAAAGAGTACATGTTCTGAAGCGCCTTGCCGTTGCCACGCTTGATCTGATCAAGGAACCAGCGGTCCATTTGCTCATCTACCCACAGTGTCATCGGTCCGCCGAGGTCATGCCAGAGGCCGCCTGAGCCATAGATGGCTACACGTCGGCTTTCTTTGGCAAATATCCTCGCGATCGCTTGGCCCAGCTGGTAGCACCTCTCCGCAGTAATGAATGCGGGCGGGTCATAGGTGTTCAAGTAGATCATTATGACAGGGAGATCTGCCCTTGGGAACATTTCGTTGATGTTAGTGAATGGATGCGGCAGGCCGGTCGGCTTGCCTAAAGGCGCCATCTCTTCACTGAAAGCGGCATCAAATCCCTCTGTCTCCACCAATTCCTGGTGAAGCCACCTGGCCATCTCAACGTGAGTCTTGTAAGTGATTTTGTTCTGTTCACTCGCAACACGCCTCATCAGGTCTGGGCTCTTCCAGCCGTAAGACTCGGCACCCGTATAAACCATTAGGTTCGCTTTGTTGCTGGAGTCAAACATTTCGCTCTGGTCGCCGCCGATGAAAACCAGTGCTTCAGGGTCGTATTTAGCAATCTGATCCTTCAAGGCGGCATGTCCAGCCCTGAACCTATCCCAGTGGTCGAGCAGGTCATTGGTGGTCATTCTGGCATATGCTGGCGGAATCGCTGCGCCGCGCTCGACCCATCGAGACGCGAGCTGTTCGACGCCAACTTTGAGGGAATCTCTCGGCACATACATGCCAGGGGCGTGAGAACTCGCTAAACCTAGTCCTATTGGCATATTTATTTTTCCTTCTATTGTTTACGTTTCACAAATTATGCCAC
This sequence comes from Dehalococcoidia bacterium, assembly GCA_009692825.1. Taxonomy (GTDB): domain Bacteria; phylum Chloroflexota; class Dehalococcoidia; order SHYB01; family SHYL01; genus SHYL01. The sequence continues at coordinate 10,816 of SHYL01000022.1, forward strand.
ATCAGCAAATTAAGAGTCAATGATATTCCGAAACTCTTAGCTGGAGCGCTCGAATATTGTGCCCGATAACTGAGGAATAGGAGTGGCAGGCAGAGCTGTTGCCGCGGTGGACGTTGTGGGAGTCAACCTGACTGATGTTGCTCCGGGCGGAGTTGCAGCCACTGGAGTATTTTCATCGCTATCCCCACCACCACAGCTAACCCGTACTAGTGCCAAAATGGAAAGAACAAAAGTAGCCCATATCACGCCTAGCCTGATACACCACCTCCCGGGAAACTTTTCGTAACGGTATTCGATTAAGACTTGTCTTGTCAAGTTAATAAAGCGAAGGCCCAGAAATCCTTAAATGTGATTTTCTGGGCCTCTTAAGTTTTATCTAAGCGGCTGTCGAGCTAGCTGCTACTTTGCGGTTGCCTTGGAGTATTTCTTAACCAGGTTCTGCCACTTCGCAACGCGCTCCGGGTTGTGGATGTGTGCTTTCCACTCTTCGGGTATGTCGCGGTAAGGAGGCCTGTTAGGGCCGAACCCACCTGGGAGGTAGCCTGAGGCGTTCGCAGAATGATGCTCTACCTGAGTGTTGTACTCCGCGAAGTTGTATTTCTTGGAGAGCTCAGGTGTCGAATGACGCTGCGTGCCTTCTATGTCAGTTTTTATCTCTTCGATTCTGTGTTCATCACCTTTGTTGATAGCATCAGCCAATGCAACCCATGGCTCAGGGAACATATCTGTGCTCCACAGACATGTGATGTAGTTGGGGTCCACTCCCGCATCCTTAAGCTGCTTCCTCGCGGTAACGGCTCCAAGCATGGAAGGAACCATCTGTACTTGGTTTCCACAAGCCTTCACTTTATCCACAAATTCCGGACCGGTGCCGCCTTTGCATCCGAGGACTGTTGGAGCCCTCTGCGCTATGCCTGCCCAGAGTGGGGTTGGGAATGTGGATTTGAAAAAGCTTGCGTTGGCATATACCAACACAGGAAAGTCAGGAAGCGCTTCTGAGAAGTCCTGATACCAGTGGATCGAATTCTCAAGCGTTGGTGTTTGCCAGAGAGGCAAACCTATGAACGCTCCGTCCGCACCCAGGTCCTTCATGACGCGCATCTGGCGAATCACTTCCTTGGTGCCAAGCGCTGTGCAGCCCGCGAATACAGGCACTCTCTTATTGATGGCCTTCACCGCAGTTGCTATGAATTCCCGCTTCTCATCCCACAGAAGCGCCATGTTCTCACCAGTCGTTCCGCAGTGTGTGATGACACCAACTCCTGATTGAATCAGCTTATTCTCCAGGATGACCGTCTTGTCCAGATCCACCGAGTCCACGCAGTCCCAGCGATCAGCGTTGGGTTTGCCTGGCGTTGGGGGAAACGACATGACGCCTCTTATATCTTTTTTACCGAGTTTTAGCATTGCTAGCTCCTTCTATGGTTTTCGCCATTATTACTCTTTTAATTTCCAACTAAACCAGATTATGGCGCTGTCCTGGGAGCGTCCGCAAGCCAATCGAACTTCACCGCAGCTGTCTGGTGTCCACCAAGTCTTGCAGTGTGATTGCGTAGTCGGCCGCTTACTACTGTGTAAGACCGAGCTATCGGCACCCATATGTTGTAAGAGCCCTGGGTGTCAAAGTCCCATATTTGCTTTGCAATTGCCCTCAGGATATGTCAGTACGAATGGAAATGCAAGCTTATAGGACATACGAAAAATTACCTTCCATAATTCTAAATTGACATAGATATAGGCAAGTGTTAATATTCGAAAAATCCACGCCTCCAATTACACTTGTAATTATTGTCAGAAAGGCAAAGCAAGTTTAATGAGAAATTTATCCCAACTGGTAGATGTCAAACGCGGAACACTTGATAGACGCATCTTTGTTGATGACGATATCCACCAGCAGGAGCTCGAACAAGTCTTCGGACGCTGTTGGCTATTTGTAGGCCACGAAAGCCAGATCAGCAAGCCGAACGATTTCATTTCCGCATACATGGGTGAGGACCCGATCCTTGTCGCGAGAGACTCCAAGAATAAGATCCACGCATTCTTGAACATGTGCCGCCACAGGGGCAACCGCATCTGCAGGGCTGACTATGGAAACGCCCCGTCATTCATGTGCACATACCATGGATGGACTTTTGCGACGGATGGGAAACTAGTCGGAGTCCCCGGCTACAAAGAGGCCTACTTTGAAGAACTGGATAGAAGCCAGTGGGGTCTTATAGAAGCAGCGCAAATCTACTCATACAAAGGTCTAATATACGCAACATGGGATAAATCAGCACCTTCGCTCGCCGCCTATATGGGAGACGCTGCGTGGTGGCTGGACCTGCTTGTGGACAGGCGGGACGGGGGCACTGAAATCATTGGCGGCGCAGACAGATGGAGCCTCAACTGCAACTGGAAGCTAGGCGCTGATAATTTCGCAGGGGACGGCTATCACTTCCCGATAACTCATGGGTCATCCATCAATGTGGGCGCGGTAAGACAAAACCAGGGGGACACCGCATCGCAGGCTAATACAGGCCGACATCCGGTGAGTGTTGGCAATGGCCATAATGTGCTGGGCGGGTATGATGGTCCAGGGGTCAACCCCTCGATTCGAAGCCGTTCATCCTCCGTTATCACCGATTACTATGCGCAGACAATCCCGGAGCTTGAGGCGAGGCTTGGCGCGGTGAGAGGTAAGCAAGCAGCTATAAACGTCGCGAATATGTTCCCAAACTTCACGTGGCACCCTGCACCATTGGTCAGATGCTGGCAGCCCCGCGGCCCTGGCAAGACGGAGATATGGTCTTACTGCATAGTGGACAAGAACGCACCGCCCGAAGTAAAGGCTGCTATGCGGCGCAACCACACATTGACTTTCTCTGCCAGCGGAATCGTTGAGCAGGATGATATGAACAACTTCATCCAGGTAACGAGCACTTCAAGAAGCCCACGCGGCAAAAATGTTCCCATTAACCAGGTAATGGGGATAGGACACGAGACCAAGCACGAGTTTTTACCAGGCACGATTTCGCCAGCCAATGTAAGCGAAACGAATCAAAGAGCTTTTTACGCACGATGGCAAGAGATGATGAACGCATCCAGCTGGTCAGACATTCACATTGACCCTAAGACAACGATCTAGCAATACTTAATTCTTAGTAGGAGGAATTTGAGACTATGGGTTATAAAACGAAACTAATCGCTATTGCCACCCTCACATGCAGCCTTATTGTTATGGCGGCATGCGGCGGCGGCAGCGATGAAAACACAACGCCACAGGCAACAGCAGCACCCACCACAGCAGCAGGACCCACACCTAACAAAGCTCCAGCCGCCACAACAGTGGCAACTCAGCCAGCCCCAACAGGCGCTGCCATACCCGGGTTTACAGGAACCGCCCTAGATACTTCTACGCTAGCGCCTTATGAGCTAGATAATATCCGCTACGGCGGGACTGAAGTTTTTCCAACACAATTCTCCAACGCGTTGGACCCCAAGTTGAATAACAGTGGCATCAGCTTGGACGTCCGCAATAACTACGAACCACTCCTCGGCTGGAAAGCGGTGGCGGGACGGGAATATAACCAGCTCTACCCGCTGCTAGCCGAAAACTGGCAAGTCTCTGCTGACGTTAAGACTTACACGTTTAACTTACGCAAAGGTATCAAGTGGCAAAACGTTGCTCCCACAAACGGGCGTGAATTGGTGGCTAGTGACGCCGCTTTCAGCATGAACCGCTACCGCGAAAAGGACGCCGTCAACTACTCCTCATACCAGCAAGTGGACTCCATAGAAGCCCCAGACAAGTACACAGTTGTTGTACGTCTCAAAGAGCCGAACGCCTTCGCTCTGAACGAACTATTCAGTGCTCTCGACTATGTTGTTCCACCTGAATTAGTCGCAAATGGGGAGATATTTAATCGATCGGTTGGGACCGGCCCATTTATCATGAAAAAGTGGAACCTCAGGTCAGGCAGTTCCCATGTTAGAAACCCAGACTACTGGCAAAAGGACTCAAAAGGAAACCTGCTGCCGTACGTGGACGCTATGGAGGTACCTTTTATCAACGATCCTGGCACCAGTCTAGCTGCTTTCCGATCCGGCCAGACAGACATACCTGCAGTCGGACCTCTCCTTGATCAAATCCTGTCCGTTAGCAAATCAACACCCAACGTAAGAGTGTTCTGGAACGGTACCAATCTGACTGGTCAGGGCTTCACTTTTAGGGTCGACAAAGCGCCCTGGAGCGACGTTAGAGTACGTAGAGCCATAAACATGATGCTGGACAAACCTAAATATGGCGACCTTATCGAAGGCCCTGGACGCTGGACTTATAGCGGTCCTATGCCTTGGAACCTCGTCTCTGATAAGCCCTTCTCATTCGATGAACTTGGACCGTATTATAAGTATGATCCTGAAGCAGCCAAGAAGCTCCTGATCGAGGCTGGCTACAAGGATGGCAAAATAAAATCTCCTACCCCCTTAGTCGCATCTCAGGGAAATCCGTATGGCCCAAGAACTGCACTGTTCCAGACCATGTTCAAAGAAAACGGTTTTGAGTTCGACCAGCAAGCCGTAGATTTTGCGACCTATAACCCTTACTACTTCAATAGGCAAGCTCCAGATATATCCCTGACGCACCACATTCTGACCCAGCCAAACCTGAACTGGTACGCGCAAAACAAGTACAGCCCAAACGCTGCACAGAACACCGGCCACCTTGACGATCCGGAGATAACCAAACTCTTACAACAAATAAGAGTCACGACTGATCCCGCTAAGCAGAGGGAATATGCGAAGGCTATCTGGGATTTCGATACGCTAGGCTCATACAACATCTGGGTGCCGATAGCCAGGAGTTACACCGTTATGGGCAGCCGCGTCAGGAACTATTACGTTAGGCAGGGAGGTGCCGGCTTCTTAATCTTTATGTGGTTGGCTGACGCGCCCAGAACTTCACCATAGTCTATTAGGAGGAAGGCATGCAAAACACCAGACAGCTCATAGGAAGCAGCGGGCTGGTAGACAGGCGCATATTTACAGATGCGTCTCTTTACCAGCAAGAGCTTGAGCAGGTCTTCGGCAGGTGCTGGCTATTTCTCGGCCATGAGACGCAGGTTCCAAAGCCTAACGACTTTGTGGCCGCGTACATGGGCGAAGACCCAGTCCTTCTCTGCCGGGATTCCAAAAGCAAATTGCACGCCTTCCTCAACATGTGCCGCCACCGCGGCAATCGTATCTGCAGAGCAGATGCAGGCAATGCCCCGTCGTTTATGTGCACCTACCATGGTTGGACATTCTCGACGGATGGCAAGCTTGTAGGCGTGCCTGGCTACAAGGAAGCTTACTTTGAAGAACTCGACCGCTCGCAGTGGGGATTGGTCGAGGCAGGGCAGATCGATGCCTACAAAGGACTTGTATTCGCAACATGGGATAAGAAGGCGCCAAGCCTCAAGGATTACATGGGTGACATGGCGTGGTGGCTCGACCTGCTCGTGGACAGGCGAGACGGCGGCACTGAGGTTCTGGTTGGGGCCCACAGGTGGGTCATCGACTGCAACTGGAAATTTGGGTCCGATAACTTTAGCGGCGATGTTTACCACACGACTGTTACACACGGCTCTATACGAATGGCCGGTATCACAAGGACAAGGGTTACCCATTACGAGCAAGACAGGCATACTGTGAACCCCGGCAAAGGTAATGGCTACATGGGCGCATACGTCGGCCCAGGATATAATCCAAGCATGGCGATGGCGCAGCCAGTTATGGCTAAGTACTGGCAGGATACGTTGCCGGAACTTGAGAAAAGGCTTGGTGAAATAAGAGCAAAACAGGGAAGCATTGGCGTCGCTACTATGTTTCCTAATTTCACATGGCATCCTGGCCCTATGGTAAGGGTATGGAATCCTAGGGGCCCACTAAAGACCGAAATCTGGTCCTATTGCATAGTCGATAAAAACGCCCCACAGGAAGTAAAAGACGAGATGCGCAAGAATCTCACGATCACTTTCGGCCCAGGCGGAGCGATGGAAGCCGACGACATGAACAACTGGAACCAGTGCACAATGTCAGGCAAGAGCATGACTGCCGCAAAATACCCGATGAACGTGCAGATGGGGTTGGGACATGAGACAAAGTCCGAAACACTTCCAGGCGTGCTGTCTCCATGGCCTAGCGAAACGAACCAGCGATCCTTTTACAACCGTTGGGCTGAAATCATGGCTGCCCCTAGCTGGAACGATATAGCAAAAACTTAAGACTCACAAACAAGGATAACCTATGACTGCACAGACCGGACCAAACACAACTCAACGCGTTTTCAACATGATGGATTTCCTTTTACCCCCCGGTCAGAAGAATGTAGTCTCTGTTTACCGTGACCAGGATATGGGCGCGCTGATGGAATGGTGTGAGCCTGGAACAGTGGCAGAAGAAATACACAAACACCCCGAAAGCTCACACTTCTTTGTATTTATTCAAGGCGAAGGCGAAGTCCTGGTCGGGAATGGCAAGTGGGAGAAGGTAAAGGCTGGACAGTTCTACGTCTGCCCTCGAGAAAAATCCCATGCTGTAAGAAACAACACTAAAGAGCGATTAGTATGGTTTTGCGCCTCCGTCAGCCACGGGAAGTACGTGGTACAGAATACAAACGAACACGACAGCTAAAGCTAACGTTATTAAAAAATAATGAGTTCAGCTAATCAGCAGCCGCTTCCGCATGCCAGAGTCGGCATGAAAGCGTTCGCTTCACTTAATTCTCCAAATTACAGGCGCTTTTGGTTAAGCTCGTTCGGCCAGTCCGCGGCCCAAGGGATGCAGACACTGACAATATCCTGGCTCGTGCTTGAGCTAACGGGGTCTATTTCTCAGTTTGGTTTCTCTGTTTTCCTGCAAGGCGTGCCTATGTCCTTGATGATGATATTCGGCGGTGTCCTGGCCGACAGGGTAAACCGGATAAAGCTAATTATGGTAAGCCAGATCGTCAACATGGGACTACTGTTCATGCTTGGTATACTCGCGCTTACCGGCCATATCCAGATCTGGCACGTTTACGCAGTCACACCGCTGATGGGCGCATTTCAAGGGGTAGTACGGCCATCTAGCGCATCAGCTATCAGCGACCTTGTAGAACGCAAAGACATCATGAATGCCATAGCCTTGAACTCCACACTTATGAATATCACCCAGATAGCTGGGCCGTCCGCCGCGGGCTTCATAATCAGTGGCGTCGGCGTAGGGCCAGCATTGATGGTTAACGCCAGCTTTTACATCATCGGTATTTTCTGGCTGAGGCGCATCCGCAATTTCCCTCCGCTGCCCAGAATTAACAGGGTGAACCCGGCGGTGGACCTGCTTAACGGCATGAGGTATGTCAGGGATGTCCCGCCGGTGTTTGCCATAATCACGATGGGCTGCATCATGGGGCTGTTTGCACATCCCGCGCAACAAATGGTCCCCGCACTTGTCAGGGAGGAGTTTAAGCTGGGTGCAACCGCGGCCGGCTTTCTGCTCATGAGCGCAGGCATCGGCGCGCTGATCGGCAACCTGGCGCTTGCTTCATTTGGGGACACAAAGGGCAAGAACTTCATACTCTTGTTTTCCGGTGCTCTTTACGGCGCGGCGATACTGGGCTTAGCGGTATCTCCATGGTACGCGGGCAGCATGGTTGCCCTTTTCTTCATGGGTATGGGTAGAAGCGTCTTTGTATCCATCGGGAATGCGCTGCTTCAGCTGATAATCCCACGCGACTACATGGGCAAGTCGCTCGCGTGGTGGAACGTAGGAGGGGCGTTTACATTCGTAGGCGCCATGCCCCTGGGATTCCTAGCCGATGCGATAGGCCTGCGTTTGGGAATCGCACTATGGGTACTCGTATACATCGCCACCCTTGTGCTGATGGGTATGATCAAGCCTGCGATACGCAAGATAGAAGCCAACCCTCAATCTGTGCCAGCTCCTATGAGGGCATAGATACTCGAAAAGATC
>SHYL01000001.1 GCA_009692825.1 Dehalococcoidia bacterium
CCCCAACAGGTATGTCATCCTGCCCGGCTTTAGCCACGGGCGACATATTCGTAGTAAACGACCGTTCTGAAGAACTGAACTGCCCATTGCAATCTGCAGCCAAATCACCCCAGTCCTACATTTGTATGCCTATGGCTGCCTGGGATATCAAACTAGATGTCACTTATATGCACAGCCGCAAGCCTTACGCATTCCCCGGCGAGATGACCTGGGCTCTGGTTAAAGTAGCCCAGCAGGAGCAGTATCTTTATTGAACGCTAAGAAATTTTAGGACGCTCAGGCTCAAGCGATAACTGATTGCTTGACAGGGATTTACAACCGGCGGTTTTTCATGGGAACGCTCGAAAAACCTCATGCGGTATCGAAACGGCACAACAACTTTTATTCGCTGATCCTGATTGATGTAGACCACTTCAAATACCTGAACGATTGCCAGGGTCATCTGACCGGCGACCAGAGCCTCAGATATGTCGCTAATGTTTTGAAGAAATTCATCCGTTCTTCGAACACGCTGGGAAGGATTGGCGGAGACGAGTTTGCGATACTTTTGCCGCAAACAGGCATCGAAGCGGGTGTACAGGTCGCAGAGAAATTGCGTACCGCTATCGAATCCAGTTTCTCCAAAGGGAACGAGGCTCCTCGGATAACGATAAGCGCCGGCGTTTCGACATACCGCTCGCCTTATGCAGATGTGACCGCCGAAACAGTTTTCAGCACCGCCGATAAGGCCATGTATGAAGCCAAGCGCTCAGGCAGAAGTGCGGTAGCGTCTGTAGATTTTGGGGTTGCGAACTCGCGCAACGCTGAGACGAATGTAAGCTAGCTGATATAGTCTTCTATCCGCTTGGCCTGTCCGTACTGGTGCAGCTTATCCATCGCCCGCGCCTCAAGTTGGCGTATGCGCTCTCTAGTAACGCAAAGTTCGCGTCCAACCTCTTCGAGTGTGCGCACCTGCCCATCCGCGAGTCCAAACCTCAACTCGATAACGCGTCTTTCACGCGGTTCCAGCTTGGCTATCAACTCACGAACTTCCTGCTTCAGTATCTCTTTTGCGGCTACGTCCGCGGGACTTGGCTTGCTGGAATCTTCAACCATCTCGCCCACAGTCGATTCATACTCCTCGCTGAGAGGTCTTTCGAGCGATGTAGTGACGTATGGGAGCTTTAACAGCTCCTTGATTCTTGATATCGGAACGTGCATCTCGTTCGCTATTTCTTCCTCGGTAGGTTCTTTACCCTTCGTCTTAAGCAACTCGTGGTAAACCTTTTCGAACCGGGTCAGCGTTTCAGTCATGTGCACAGGTATGCGTATAGTTCTCGCCTGGTCTGCAAGGGCACGGGTTACTGACTGGCGTATCCACCAGGTGGCATATGTGCTGAAGCGGAACCCAAGCCTGTGGTCAAATTTTTCAACAGCGCGTGCAAGGCCAAGGTTGCCTTCCTGAATCAGGTCAGGCAGTGCAATGCCTCTGCCCTGATACTTCTTCGCAATACTTACTACCAGTCTGAGGTTCGACTCTATAAGCAGCTTATCGGCATGATCGGCAGAATCCTTGATGGCGGCTACATGCTTGTCCGCAAGATTCTTGTATTTTTGAAGTGTCTTGCTAAATTGAGCTTTGTCCGGAAGTTGCCCGTTCTTCTTGTATGTCGGGCTCTTTTCAAGCTCTGTCCAGACAAACTCAGGGAGAATACGGGTTGAAAGGGATGCGGCCCTTATTTGCTTTTCTCTATCGCCGACGCTCGCTTTAACAAATTTGGCCGCCTTCTGAAGAGTTTCTTGCCCGATTTGCCAGTCGATAGCGGTTCGCATCTCTTTTGTGTTGATATGTTTGATCAGGCCGCTCTTGACAGGCAGCTTCAGGATCGTGGCGATACCTTTCAAAAGGTTCTCGTGCTTAAGAACCTCTTCGTATGCAGCCTCCATGGCCTCAGTAGGTGTTTTCAATATCACTGCGCTGCCGTCAGCTGCGCTGGCACGTCGGCTGGACCGCATATCGCGGGCCTGGTATCCCTCAAGCTGACGAAGATATTTGCCAAGCTCAACAGCAGAGCCCAACTCTTTCTCTTGATCAGATTTCAGAAGCGGGAATTGGGCAGCTTGCTGAAGATATGCCCTGACTATATCCGGGAGTGCTTCCTCTTCCTGAGGTTTATACGGTGTCGACGGCTCGTCTATCACCGCGACGGGAGTTGCTTTTTCCGCTTCAAGTACTTTTATTAAGTCCTCGTCATCTTTCGGTATCGGTAAGATTTCAAGTTCTGGAAGAGCAGAGGCTTTCGATTTCGACCGGCCCTTTGGCATTAAAATACATTCTTTCTAAGACCCAAAAACTATCCAATCAAAATTGAATGGGCAGGGGTATATTTTGGCTATGTTGGAAAAGCAACTCTTATTTTACCATCATCTTTAACTTTATGTAACTTTATTAATCAGTCGCTTTCATTGACTGCAAATCGCATACTTGGTACATTGGTTTACGCATAAATCAGCCTCAGGAGACTTCTTATGGTTACATCCAAAAAAATCAGGGTGGGCATTAATGGCTTTGGGAGAATCGGGCGACAGGTACTTCGCAGCGTTATGGAAAGACATCCTGACACGCTCTCTGTGACAGCCGTAAATGACCTGGGCAGCGCTAAGTCTAATGCCCATTTATTCAAATATGATTCCACATACAGGACCTATAAAGGCACCGTTGAAGCGGATAGCGATCACTTGATAATAGACGGCAAGAAGACCAAGGTGCTCGCTGAAAAAGACCCATCGAGGATTCCCTGGAGTGATTATGGCGTAGACGTTGTACTCGAAAGCACCGGTAGATTTACAGACGCTGACAAGGCCAGGCAGCACCTGGAAGGCGGCGTCAAGAAAGTTGTCATTTCAGCGCCCGCCAAGGGCGAAGATATAACTATCTGCCTGGGAGTTAACGAAAACGCTTATGACGCTAAGAGGCACGTGATTGTCTCAAATGCTTCATGCACAACCAACTGTATCGCACCGATGGTCAAAGTGCTGGACGACGCGTTTGGTGTAAAGCGCGGCCTGATGAGCACAGTCCACGCCTATACGAACGATCAGCACATCCTTGACCAGAACCACAGCGATCTCAGGCGTGCCCGCGCTGCCGCACAGAACATCATACCTACCTCAACCGGCGCTGCTCGCGCGGTAGGCTTGGTACTCCCCCACCTCAACGGAAAGATTCACGGCATGGCTTTCCGCGTACCGGTTCCGACTGGCAGTGTAATCGATTTTGTAGGCGAGCTTAATCGTAAGGTGACAGTAGAAGAAATAAACGCAGCATTCAAACAAGCTGCGATGGGACCTCTCAAAGATATCATTCAGTACAGTGAAGAAGATCTGGTAAGCAGCGACTTCATAGGCAATTCCCACAGCTGCATACTTGATGCTCCATCCACTCTGGTAATGGACGGCACAATGGTCAAGGTTATCGGCTGGTATGACAACGAATGGGGTTACAGCTGCCGTGTGGGCGACTTGCTTAACTTTATGGGCGCCAAGGGCATCTAACCATAACTGCTGGCTGCTTATTTTGTTAAAATCTTACCTTGTTACTAAACAGGCGTGCTTTGCGCGTCTTAAGGAGCATTCTAAATGACCACTGGCCAGGCTGCTCAGCTTCTAGTAGCTGAGGTTACGTACCGGAAAGATTACACCGAGGATATCTTCGTGTTGAGATTGAAGACCAACCACCCTTATGCGTTCAAAGCGGGCCAGTACTGCACGCTTGGAATCGGCGAGGTGGAGCGTGCTTACTCCATCGTGTCCGCCCCCGACGAAAAAGAGATAGAGCTGATCATTGAGCTAGTCCACAATGGCGAAATGACACCGCTCATGCACAAGCTAAAAGTCGGTGACAAAATGTCATGCCGCCCCAGGGCTAAGGGCATATTTACACTCGACGAGAAATTAAAGAACCACGTCATGCTCGCCACCGTGACAGGGGTAGCGCCGTATATAAGCATTCTACGCTACTACAACACCCATCCCAAGGAAGGGCACAACTTCTACGTTTTCTATGGCGGCAGCTACGCTGACGAGCTCGTGTACCATAAAGAATTTTCCGATATGGCCATGAAAATGCCAAACCTCAAATACTTTGCGACTATCAGCCGTCCTACAGAAGAGCGTAATAAGGGCTGGAACGGATACAAAGGCCGCGTAAACGTGCTGGCTGACTTGACGGTCCCCTCATGGCAGCTCGACGCGAAGACCACAATGTTTTATGCATGCGGCCACCCGGGTATGATCGAAAACGTAAAAGAGAAGTTTAAGGCCAGAGGCTACCAGGTTAAAGAAGAGCGTTTCTGGAAGGAATAGCCCGAAGCACTTTCCGTGTGCCCAGCATTTAAGCCTGGGGTATTCTTAATTGTCAGTTCTCCGTGAGGCGCGCCTATTTTCATATCCAGCATCTCGCTTAGAAACTTCAGAATCTATAAGGCGTTAGACCTTACCCTCCGGGATGGACCGTCCATCTTTTACGGTGACAACGCTCAAGGGAAGTCAAACCTTTTAGAGGCATGCGCTCTACTTTCCGGCCACTCTTACAGGACAGAGGTCGATAGCGAATTTATCAACTGGGAATCTCTTAATGACCCGCTCCCATTTACAAGAGTGTCAGCCTCCATCTCCAAACCTTCTGGGAATCTGAAGTTAGACGTGATAATTCAGCTGAACAAAAGTGAGGGTGGAGTAGAAGTCGAAAAGCCGAGGACGCAGAAGCGCGTCCAGGTCAACGGTTCGCCTAAACGCTGGAACGCGCTGATGGGCAAACTTAACGCCGTCTCTTTCACGGCCCAGGACATCGATATCATCACCGGCGCACCGGCATTGCGACGCCGCTACCTCGACATAGCCCTCAGCCAAACCAGCCCCTCATATGTAGAAGCGCTGTCTGAATATACCAAGGTTCTCACACAGAGGAACCACCTGCTGAAGCTGATACAGGAAGGAAGAAATACCGAAAAGGACCTCGATTTCTGGAACGGTAAGCTCATGGAGAGCGGAAGCATAATAATCTGCGAGAGGCTTGAGACAATCAAGCAGTGGAACATCCTTATAGAACCCGTCCACGCAAGCCTATCCGCTGCTGAGGACCACTTTTCGATTAACTATTTGCCTTCTGTTGCGCCTGTGGACGGCGTTGACTTGATGGATATCAAGAAAGCGTTTGAAAAAGAGTTGGCTTTACAGAGCCGCAAAGAAATGGCGATAGGCATGACTACAGTTGGACCGCATCGGGACGACTTCATGTTCATGTTGAACGGCAAGAACCTGGCCTCATTCGGCTCAAGAGGACAGCAGAGGACCGGAGCGCTTGCGCTTAAGCTAACCGAAGCCAGCTACATACGAGACGTTGTTAAAGACAAGCCCGTGATGCTGCTGGATGACATACTGGCGGAGTTGGACGAAAAACGTAGAAGACATTTGCTTCAAACAGTCTCTGGGTATAGCCAGATATTGATGACATCAACGGACCTGGACAGGTTCGACGATCCAATCATGAGAAACGCTGCCAAGTTCAGGATACAGAACGGAAAAGTAGAACAGTATTAGCTCTTTGCCGCGGGTGTTCTTGGCAAAAGGTTCGGTATAGCATCGACTATCGGGTAGTCGATCGCACACTTAGGGCAATAAAGAGAACCGGTCATTACTTCTCCGGCCTTTTCTTCCTTTATGATTAAAGAGAGGGGCGATTTGCAGGTGGGGCAGGCGAGGATTTCAACTAGACCCTTTTTCATTTAGAACCTCCATAGCAAGAAGCCAGTTTCATCTTAGCTGTAAAGGGCGACTCACGTCATTTAATAGTATTTAGTTGAAACACCTATATCATTTACATTTACCGGGATGGTCCCTCAGTGAGGAAGGCCGGCAAGAGCAATATAGGAGACGCCTGCTAATATATTTATTATGGTTACAACCAATAGAGATGCCCAGAGCAAACGCATATCACGGTTAAGGGAACTGCTTAAAGAGCGGATTCTCGTGATAGACGGTGCCATGGGCACGGCTATCCAATCATTCAACCTCACAGCGGAAGACTTTGGCGGGCCTCAGTACGAGGGCTGCAACGAGTATCTCGTCATAACCAGACCTGATGTCATCGAGCAGATACACCAGGGTTATCTGAATGCAGGTGCAGATATCCTGGAGACCGATACTTTCGGGTCTACATCAGTCGTCCTGGCCGAATACAAACTCGCGCATCTGGCTCGTGAGCTTAACCAGACAGCCGCTCAGCTAGCACGGAAACTTGCAGATGCGGCTTCAACTCCTGTTAAACCAAGGTTCGTAGCAGGATCGATGGGCCCGACAACAAAGACGATATCTGTCACAGGCGGCATAACATGGGATGCCCTGGCTGATGCTTATCAGGAGCAAGCCGAAGGCCTCATTGAAGGCGGCGTTGATGTACTCCTGTTGGAGACAACTCAGGACACCCTTAACTTAAAGGCTGGCCTTGTCGGCATCGAGAAAGCTAACAAGAAGCTTGGAACCAACGTTCCTGCCGCAGTGCAAGGCACCGTTGAGCCAATGGGCACACTGCTCGCAGGACAGGACGTAGAAGCGCTGTACACCTCCGTTGAGCACCTTGATCTCTTATGGATAGGCCTCAACTGCGCCACAGGCCCTGACTTTATGACCGACCATATACGCACGCTCGCAAAAATATCCAAGTTTCCGGTTTCCTGCGTGCCTAACGCCGGTTTGCCGGATGAAGACGGTAGATATAACCAGACGCCGGAGATGCTTTCTAAAACAGTGGGCCGTTTCGAGGACGAAGGTTGGGTAAACCTGGTAGGCGGCTGCTGCGGAACTGTCCCGGAACACATTCGCCTGCTGGCACAATCGGTTAAAGGAAAAGCGCCGAGGCAGGCAGTCGATTCGACCGTAACGAGAGTCTCCGGCATCGAAGCGTTGACGATAGATCAAGACACCCGCCCTATAATCGTGGGCGAGCGCACAAACGTGCTGGGCAGCCGCAAGTTCAAAAAGATCATCACGGAAGGCAAATACGAGGAAGGCGCGGAGTTGGGCAGGCTTCAGGTGAAACGAGGAGCCCATATTCTGGACGTATGTCTCCAGGACCCAGACCGAGACGAGCTTGAGGATGTCATAAAGTTCCTGGAGATCCTGGTTAAAAAAACCAAGGTCCCCATAATGATTGACTCAACGGATGCCATGGTGATCGAGCAAGCGCTAAAGCGCACGCAGGGCAAATCGGTCATCAACTCCATCAACCTCGAAGATGGTGAGTCGCGATTCCAGGCAGTCGTGCCGCTTGCAAAGAGGTTCGGCGCTGCGCTAGTTGTAGGCTGCATCGATGAAGATAAGAAACAGGCGCAGGCCATCACACGACAGCGCAAGCTGGAGATATCCCAGCGCTCTTACAAACTGCTGACTGAAAAGTACGGCATCGCGCCTGAAGATATCATCTTCGATTTGCTTGTTTTTCCCGTGGGCACAGGCGATAAGAACTACATCGGCTCAGCCGTAGAGACTATTGAGGGTATACGCATGGTTAAGCAGGCGATGCCCCTGGCTAAAACCATTCTCGGTATATCGAATGTATCCTTCGGCCTGCCGACTGCTGGCCGTGAAGTGCTGAACGCCGTCATGCTGTATCACAGCGTGCAAGCGGGCCTCGACCTGGCGATCATAAACTCGGAGGCTCTGAAGCGTTATTTATCGATCCCTGAAGTGGAGCGCACACTTGCGGAAGACCTGATATGGTGGCGCGGCGCTGATCCTATAGGTGCATTCGCCGCCCACTTCCGCAACGCCGTCAAGGCACCTACGACAGCGGAGAAGTCCAACCTTACCTTGAACCAGCGGCTAGCGTCTTATATCGTAGAAGGCACCAAAGAAGGCCTTACGAAGGATCTGGAAGAAGCCCTTAGGGCACGCAAGCCCCTGGACATCATCAACGGACCTCTGATGGCAGGCATGGACGAGGTGGGCCGCCTATTCAACGCCAACCAGATGATAGTTGCAGAGGTCTTACAGTCAGCAGAGTCTATGAAAGCAGCCGTAGGGTATCTGGAGCCGCACATGGATAAAGACACGAGCTCCAGCAAGGGGAAAATAATTCTCGCCACCGTAAAAGGCGATGTGCATGACATCGGGAAAAACCTTGTGGAAATCATCCTATCTAACAACGGCTTCCAGGTAATAAACCTCGGCATAAACGTGCCTCCACAGGAGTTGATAAACGCTTATCAGAAGCACTCGCCGGACTTCGTAGGTCTGTCAGGCCTGCTGGTGAAGTCAGCTCAGATGATGGCCGTGACTGCGCAAGACCTTGCGCAGGCAGGCGTATCATGCCCGATACTCGTCGGCGGCGCTGCACTCACGAACAAGTTCACCCGGCTGCGAATCGCACCTGAATACAAAGGAATTGTGGCATACGCACGCGATGCCATGAGCGGCCTTGCGCTTGCAAACCGCCTGCGCGAGCCAGCAGAACGCCAGAAGATCATTGCGGAGCTAGCGGCAGTTACTAAGGGCTTCAATACAACTGAAACGGTAAGCAGTTTGGAGCGGAGTGGGGACGACTCCGTAAAGATAAAGGTTCGGGATGACAACCCAATACCACCTCCTCCAGACCTGAAGCTGCATGTTATCAGCGACTATGACATGAACGAAGTATTCAGCTATATCAACCCGATGATGCTCTACGTCCGCCACCTTGGATATAAGGGGCGGTTCGATGATGCGATAGCGGCGGGCGAACCGAAAGCGCTCGAACTGCGCGAGACGGTCCATGAAGTAGAAAACGCAATGGTCAGCAGGCCTGATATCAAGGCAAAGGCTGTCTTTAAGTTCTTCCCGGTTAATTCTGAAGGAAACGATATCCTCGTATATGACGCTTCCGGTGAAAAGGTGCTGGAGCGGTTTCACTTCGGCAGGCAATCGCAGGGTGACGGGCTATGCCTGGCTGATTTCGTCCTGCCGCGCTCAAGCGGTAAGAAAGACTACGTGGCGATGTTCCTAACCACTATCGGGCCGGGCGTGCGAGCGCTTGCGGACAAATGGAAGGACGAAGGCAGCTTCCTGAAATCCCACATATTACAAGCGCTGGGACTGGAAGGCGCCGAGGCATTTGCTGAGCTTCTCCACAAACAGATACGCAAAATGTGGGGTATCGGAGAGCCTGACAATGCTTCTAAAGAAGACCTTTTCAAAGCCCATTACCAGGGAAAACGATACTCGTTTGGGTATCCTGCCTGCCCAAGGTTGGAAGACCAGGCACAGTTATTCAGATTGCTGGAACCGGAGAAGCATATCGGGGCACACCTTACTGAGGGTTACATGATGGACCCGGAAGGTTCTGTCAGCGCACTCGTATTCCACCACCCGGACGCCAAGTACTTCAACCTCAGCTCTGAGGATGCGGCACGGTTAGAAAAACAGCTGGGCGGAAGTTAGGCTTAAAGCCTGGGACGGCGCTGGCTCTCCCAGATAGTGTCATAATCCTGGCCCATAACGACTGCCGCAAGCTCAGCCTTCTCAAGCTTACGCAATGTTTCCAGCGTCGTCTGGCATTCGGCTACGGCTTTCTTGTGGCCTGAGTTTATGAAGCGCTCGACGATCCTGTCCCATATGCCAAGCCTCACGAGGCTATCGACGTACTTAGGCCAGGGCAGAACGGTAATGCTCTCCGGCCTCGGGTACTTAGGACGCATACGCCTGATACTCCGGAAGCGGTCCTCTATGGAATCTACCATTGGCGCAAGCTTTACCATAGGTTCGTCTTCGCCATTGGTGCGTCTGTCTATAACAAGCGCTTTTCGGAGAATGGGAAAGTAAATACAGATGACCTCAGCGGTCTCAATATTCTTCATAACTTCGTTCATATCAAGTCTGAAGTCGCCGTCCATACCACTTCCTTATTGATAAAAATTACAGCAATTACATTATCACAAAACAGATACGAAGTAACCAGCTTTTAGGATTATCCCTATTGCTTGACGCGCTCCACATTGATAACCCCTCGGACTGCTTCCAGCTTAGAGAATATCTTGGTGAGGGTGCTGACTGAGTTGATTTGAAGTGTCATGTAAATGGATACGCTGCGGTCGTCGTGCTCTATAACGCTGGCATCCTGGATATTCACGCCGACATCCGAGACGAGGGTGGTCATATCTTTCAGCAGGCCGACACGGTCCCACGCTTCAACGTGCACACGCACCGGGTAGTCTGTTTTTGTGGTTCCCCAGTTGACCTTAACAAGGCGTTCCTGCTCCTGGGCATGCTTTACGTTGTAGCAGTCTTTACGGTGAATAGTAATGCCACGGAGGCGCGTTATGAATCCTGCAACTTCATCGCCGGGGACGGGGTTGCAACACTTCGCAAGCCTTGTTAGTAAATTATCGACGCCCTGTATATTAACGCCCTTATCCCCATAGTCATCGCCTACGTGAGGCACAGAGACCATGGGCAGGCTTGCCTCTTCTTTCTGCGGTACGACTTTGGCCTGAAGCTGGTGCTGCGTGATGATGCCAGCGCCAAGCGACGCTAGAAACTCATCAGTGCTGGCGCAGTGGAACATCGGCGCGAGCTCTGCTTCATCAATGGGCACGTTAAGTCTCTTAGCCTCCCGGTCAAGCAACTCCTTGCCGCGCTCTACATTAGCGGCATGCTCCTGCTTGCGGAACCACTGGCGCACTTTCTCCCGGGCGTGGGCTGTACGGACATAACCGAGGTCCGGGTTCAGCCAATCAAGGCTTGGCCCCCTGGAAGTCTTGCTCACAACGACTTCCACTGTATCGCCGTTCTGGAGCTCCGTGTCCAGCGACACCATCTTGCTGTTGACCTTCGCGCCTATACATCGATAGCCAAGAGCCGTGTGTATCTTGAACGCGAAATCAAGAGGAGCGGAGTGGGCGGGCAATTCCACAATATCGCCTTTAGGCGTATAAACAAATACCTGGTCCTGGAAAATGTCAGTCTTAACGGAGTCAAGAAATTCCTCGGCGCCCTCGGCGTTCTTCTGCCACTCGATAAGCTGCCTGAGCCAGCTCATCTTCTCTTCAAACTTGAGGTCTTTCGAGCCGCCTTCTTTGTACTGCCAGTGCGCAGCGACGCCGTATTCGGATATCTCATGCATCTCCTGCGTACGTATCTGTATCTCCAGCGGCTGACCGTCCAGCGCCATCACGGTAGTGTGCAGCGACTGGTACATATTCTCTTTGGGGTTAGCGATGTAATCATCAAACTGGCCCGGCAGCGGATGCCACAGCGCGTGCACTGTACCAAGCGTTCGATAGCATTCCTCGACCGTATCGACAAGCACACGAACAGCGAAGAGGTCATATATCTGGCCGAACTGTTTACCCTGGGCGGCGTACTTTTTTATCTTCTGATAAATGCTGAATATATGCTTGGGGCGACCAAGAACCTGCGCCTTAATCCCGGCTTTATCGAGCTCTTGACGGAGAGCTTTCACGACGCGCTCGGTATAAGCTTCACGCTCACCGCGCTTAGTTGTTAGAAGCTTTGAAATCTCTTTATATTTTTCAGGCTCAAGGTAGCGAAGAGACAGGTCTTCAAGCTGCCACTTGATCTCCCACATGCCCAGCCTATGTGCGAGCGGCGTGTAAATATCGAGCGTTTCCTGGGCGATCCTGCGCTGTCGTTCCACCGAGAGAGGCTTCAAGGTGCGCATGTTGTGAAGACGGTCAGCCAGCTTTATGAGAATCACACGGATGTCCTCAGCCATGGCGACCAGCATTTTACGAAGGCTCTCGGTCTGTATGTCAGAGTGGGAGACCTGGGCACCGTCGCGCTTTTCAAGCTGAGCTTCGATCTTGCTGAGCTTTGTAGCGCCGTCTACAAGCCTGCGCACATCAGGGCCGAAGCGCCGTTCCATCTCTTCAAGCGTGATGCCACAGTCCTCAACGACGTCATGAAGAAGCGCGCCTGCAATAGTAGGGGCGTCCATCTGGAGATTAGCGAGGATAAGGGCTACGTTGAGGGGATGCTCGATGTAGGGCTCGCCGGACATGCGCGACTGACCGAGATGGCACTTTTCAGCAAAGAGATATGCCTCCTCAAGCAGCTTATGCTTTTCAGCGGGGAGATATTCTTTGGTCTTTTCAAAAAGTACAGAGGCGTCCATATAATCCGCCTTCAAACGGTATATAAAGTATACCTTCCATTAACATTGCTTATTGGGGGTGTTTCTGCACTCTTTTGTTGTCAACATAAAGTTGGCTTGAACGTAAAAATGGGTTCGTTCCGCAAAATATATGGTTTCAACTTTAGGGGCCTCATTCCTGAAGAAGTCTCATTACGCAAGCCACGAAGTTTTTAGCCTGTGGAACAACCTGGCAGCCAGCGCCCCTCTTTAACCATATGAGAAGACCCGAACTATGGGCAGGGCATTCATGTTGTGACGTTAATCTATGAGCAAGAAGATTGGAAGAAGCAAAATACACAAAATGAATACTCTTTTTGGATTTTTAGTTGGAAAAGAGGTAATTCGTTTCACTCAGGATGAACAACGTCAATGAATCCCGCAGCATCCGCTCAGTAATAAAAGGCGGTTTAGCCGCGCTCAATGATGAGCGCGTTGCGAGCGTCAATCAGAGATGGGTGAATGGTTTCGCCGTGGGATAGCTGATAGCCGACCTGGGCGGACATCCATTCCAATAGGGCACCGTTCAAATCCGACTGAGACCTAGTTCTAACACTTGCATTCTGCGAATAGCCTTTATCTTTTGTAGGGTCCAGCTTATCGGATAGGAATAAGACGCGCTCCAGAACAGACATACCTTTGCGGCCCGTGGTGTGCCACCATACCGCATTCAATATATCGGCGTCCACGATGCCCCATTCTCGGCGCAGAAGCTCCGCACCAACGGGGCCGTGAAGAAGAACCGGCGCACGCTCATCAAGTGGTGTGACGGGTATGCCAAAGTCTTTTGCGAGCGAGATGAGGCGTTCGCCCCGCTCATGACGGCAGACATCATGTACCCACGCGGTAAGCTCAACGACATTTTTTTCGCAGCCGAACCGCAGTCCCATATCGGACGCGATACCGCTAACGCGGTGGCAGTGCTCAAACAGTCCCTTGGGAAGCACGCGCTCCAGCCGTCCGACGATATCGCTAGTGTTATATCCAAATGTAGTCATTGAGTTCGAAACCTAAGCTTTGACTTTAGGCGGCAATGGTTCCCAGTGCTTGCACAGAAGCGGCCCAAGCTGGCGGCCGCCGAATACGTGGATATGAAGATGATATACAGTCTGACCGCCGTCGCGGTTGCAGTTTATCTGCAATCTGTAACCCTTATCAGCAATGCCGTGGGCTTTTGCAGCCTCATTAGCAACGCTCATGAGATGGCCTATGAGGGGCTCCTGTTCAGGTGTGATGTGGCCGATAGTGGGTATGTGCTCATAAGGGATAACCAGGAGGTGAATAGGTGCCTGAGCGTTTATGTCTTTTATTACGAAAGCCCTATCGCCTTTGTAAAGCAGATCGCTCTTAATTTCACCTTTGCCTATTTTGCAAAATATGCAATCTTCCATATAAGTCTCCATGAGCTATCTGCCGTGCGACGGGCCCACAACAACCCCTGCAAAGTGGCGAGACTAAAAGGTCACTTGCTTGTGTTAACGGAGAGGCATGTTACGGTTCTTGCGATGCCAGGAATCGTGTGAACCTTGCTCGTAACCAGATCGCCAACGGTGTTCAGGTCCGCAGCTTCAACGACTGCTATAACATCGTAAGGACCGGTGACTGCATCAACACTGCGGATACCCTTGACCTTGCTTATCGCGATTACGACATCGCTAGTCTTGCCTACTGAGGTCTCGATAAGAACGAACGCTTTGGTTGGCATAATCAATCCTCCTAATGCCGGCGGCTATTAATTAAAAAACTTCTTTCTTCTCGGTGTTTTTGGCGTTACCGGTGCCAACTTTAACTATTGCGGGCCTAAGCACCTGGTCTCCCAGCATATACCCTTTTTGAAACTCAGCCAATACCTTGCCATCCTCACCATCGCCGTGCATCACTGCTTCGTGTAGGGCCGGGTTAAAATCCTGCCCCACCGTCTTTATAGGCTTGACGCCGTACGATTCAAAAAGAGCCTGCAGCTTACGCTGTACAAGACGCAAGCCGTCTATCCATGTAAGCCCTGCGAGCTTAGTATCGACAGACTCAAGCGCTCGCTCCAAATCATCGAGGATGGGCAGGAGTTGAAAAATAATCATGGCGCTGGCGGTTTTCTGACCCTCAGCTTTTTCCTGCTCTGTGCGACGTTTATAGTTAATAAAGTCAGCCTGAGAGCGCTGCCAGTTAGCAAGATAGCCTTGTGCCCTGTTTTTCTCTTCTTCGAGTGCGACTCTTAACTCGTCAGCGTCCCGGGGAGAAATACCACGACTTTCCGTATTTTGTGACTCTTCGTTACTCACGTTATCCTTCAAACCCTGCCGCCGTATTGCTCGGCAAGAAGATCATTCATAACCAATGATACCGAACGTATGAGAGCTATGGAGCGGCCATACTGCATCCTCGTTGGTCCGATGATGCCAATCATACCTGTGACTTCGTCAGCAACACCATAGCGGGCTGTCACCAAACTACAGGGCCTCAGCGGGTCGCTGTGTAAATCATCTCCAATCAAAACCTGCGACCCGGATTTCAGCGCACCGGCGAGCACCAAAGCAATGCCTATAGAATCTTCGAGGGCACCAACAACCCCGGAGGCCGTCTGACCGGTAAATTCAGGCTGCGCAAGCAGATACTTTACGCCCGCGACATGCAAATCAAAACGCGTCGCCTCTTCCCCGTTCATTATAGATAGGAGGGCATCGATGATGGAGGTTTCAGTAGGGCTCAAAGATACGTGCTGAAATCTTATCTGAAACTGATTCTTTCCAGAAAAGAGCCCATTAAGTCTGCTGGCAACGAACGTCATCTGATCCTGAGAAATAGTCGAGTGAAATTTTACCGTGACCGTCTTAATCCGGCGCTCAGGAAGCACCAGCACTAAGAGTGCATCTGTGGAATTTACTTTTACCAGGTCAAAATGAACCAGTCGCTGTTTCTCAGATACAGGATATGTAATGACAACAACATTCTGCACCAAGTCTGCGAGACATTGGCCAGCTGTTTTAACAAACTTTTCAATATCCCTGACGCTGGGCCTGAGCTTTTTCAATATGAGTTCTCTATCAGAAGCAGGAGGCTCTTTCGCAGTTTGGTCCAGAGACGCAACATGTCTGCGATAGCCATTATTGGACGGCACTCCACCGGCAGAGATGTGGGGCCTAACGATATAGCCTTCTTCCTCAAGATCTGCCATATCATTGCGTATCGTTGCGGAGCTTACTTCTTTAAGCAGATGCGATGCTATCTGTTTCGAGCCAACTGGTTGAACCGTCGAAACGTATTCGCCCACGATTATGTTAAGAATGTCGACTTCGCGTTCGGTAATCATAGGAGAGCCCTCTACAGATATTATATTTGCTAGAAGTTCAGTTCAGCACAACAAGAAAACCGTTCAATGAACTTCTACGTAAACTTCATATAAGAGCCGCAGAGTTATACTTAGAGCCTATCAAATGGATTACCAACTCTTACGGACGAGCAATTAGTAGCCTTGGATAACCAGTCAGATAAACAGGCCCAGGTAGCCAGAAGCCCACAGGTGTTCGGGGTAGAGTTCTAACTCCTTAAACGTCTCTGATTATCACAAACCAAAAGTAACGATGTTGATTTCCGGGTACATCTCTATGGTTGGACGCACCCCCCGCGGAGCATTAGCAGTAGGTGCCGGTTGCTGCTGCCGTCGAGTTCTAATAAGGTTCAGGTGGGTATCCAGAGCAGCTTTGTCTTTCCAGCGTTCCACCATGACAAATCTGTCGGAGTCTTCTACGTCACGGAAGAGCGAGTATTGCTCACAGCCTGGCTCTTTTCGAACGTTAGCAAGATTGCTCGCAACTCTCTTAGCATGCTCCTCGCCTTTGCCTTTTTCCGCCGTTGTGGTTACTATAAGCCTTATAGGCATTCGCCCTCCATTGAGTCCAGCCTTATTTCTTCGCCAGTATAACAAGGTCTCGTTCAGTGTTAGAGCTATTGGCCCTAGCTAAGACACGGGATTTATGAATTTATAATCCATGCTTGCCAACACGTCTGTGCTACAATGTGTCGGTAAAACATAGGGTAGGCTAAGAAGAAAGCCTTGGGAGATTTAGTTTGGACAAGGTCACAATTTCTGAGGTAGTTAAGGGTAGTCAATTGAAGGAAGGCGACACGGGTTCGCCCGAAGTACAGGTTGCTCTTCTTACAGGACGCATCAACGAGTTGACTGAACATCTGAGAATTCACAGACATGACCATGATTCACGACGGGGATTGCTCGGCCTGGTAGGTCAGAGAAGAAGAATCCTCGCATATCTCAATAAAAAAGATGTAGGCCGTTACGGCGCTACCGTGAAAAAGCTGGGGCTGAGGAGATAATCTCCAATACCCAGCACAAGCTCTTCCTCTCTTCAGGCGCTTCCACATGCCCCCTCTTTTACACAGAATTCACAAGATTAAGCTATTTTTAGCCTGAAGGAGCAATTGCTTTAATGGAATCAAAGATTTCGCAGTGTGAGGTTGGCGGCCAGATACTAACTATTGAGAGCGGGAAGCTCGCCGGTCTGGCCAACGGTTCAGTTACAGTTCATTACGGGGAGACGGTACTCCTGGTGGCGGTATGCGCCTCCAGGGAGCCGCGCGAAGGCGTGGACTTTATGCCGTTAACAGTCGATTTTGAAGAGCGGCTGTATTCAGTAGGCAAGATACCGGGCAGCTTCTTCCGCCGCGAGGGACGCCCAGGCACTGAGGGAATTCTGGCAGGCAGACTTTCAGACCGCCCACTCAGACCTCTCTTCCCCAAGAATTACCACAACGACGTACAGATCACAATCACAGTCCTTTCCGCAGACAAGGTCAACGATCCAGATATCCTGGGCATCATTGGCGCATCGGCCGCGCTGACGATATCAGACGTTCCCTTTCTGGGCCCTGTAGGCGCAGTAAGAGTCGGCTATATCGATAAGCAGCTGGTCATAAACCCAGCGATGGCTGACCTCGAGAAGAGTGAACTCGAGCTCGTAGTAGCCGGAACCAGAGACGCGGTGATGATGATAGAGGCGGGCGCCAAAGAAGTGAGCGAATCACTGTTGGTGGAAGCACTGAAGTTCGGCCACGACCAAATCAAGAAGATCGTCGATATACAGACGCAGCTGGCAAGCCAGATCGGCAAGCCAAAGATGAAGGTTGCCGAGGACAGCGCAGAAGATAAGGCGCTCCACGCGGCAGTACAGTCAGAAATCACGTCCGACAAGCTCGCACAGGTGCTGGATATCCCAGGCAAAGAAGAGAGAGAAGAAAAGGTATCTTCAATCCTCTCCGACCTGAACGCAAAGCTAGGAACAACATATAAGAAAGATAAGATTGCCGCCGCTTTCGATGAAATCCACGGAAACGCTGTACGCAGGCTGATCATGGAAGGCAAGCGACCAGACGGCAGAAGCTGGAAAGAGATACGGCCAATCTCATGCGAGGTCGGAATACTGCCCAGGACGCACGGCTCAGCGCTGTTCAACAGAGGCGTTACGCAGGTGCTCAATGTCACCACACTCGGTTCAATGAGCATGAAGCAGACGATAGACAGCATCGGTCTAGAAGAGAGCAAGCGCTACATGCACCATTACAACTTCCCGGCATTTTCGACCGGTGAAGTGAAGCGCGGCGGCTCGCCAGGCAGACGTGAAATCGGACACGGCGCTCTTGCTGAAAGGGCTCTCGTCCCGGTTATTCCGTCTGAAGAGGATTTCCCATACACCATAAGACTCGTATCCGAAGTCTTAAGCTCCAACGGCAGCACATCTATGGCAAGCGTATGCTCAAGCTCAATGTCACTGATGGACGCAGGCGTACCGATCAAAGCGCCGGTCGCTGGTATAGCGATGGGACTCATCCTCAGCGAAGACGGCCATAGCCACGCGATACTAACAGACATCCAGGGCATCGAAGACCACATGGGCGACATGGACTTCAAGGTTGCCGGCACACGCGAGGGCGTAACGGCGCTGCAGCTGGATATTAAGACAACCGGAATAAACATCAACGTCATGGACCAAGCGCTGGCCCAGGCCAAGGAGGCCAGGCTGTTCATCCTGGACAAGATGGCCGCGGCGATCGCAACGACCAGACCTGTAATGAGCCCATACGCTCCCCGCATCACAAAACTAAGCGTGAACCCGGAGAAGATAGGCACCATCATCGGACCTGGCGGCAAAACGATACGCTCAATCATCGAGTCCACCGGCACCACGATCGATGTGCAGAACGACGGCACGGTCCTTATCGGCGCCACGAGCGGCGAAGCGGCCCTGAGGGCAGTCGCCATAATCGAAGGCCTAACGAAGGAAGCGAAGATCGGCGAAGTGTACACCGGCAGAGTTACCAGGATCATGAACTTCGGAGCGTTCGTTGAGATACTTCCCGGCAAAGAAGGCATGGTCCACATCAGCGAGCTTGCCGACCACAGAATCGACACAGTTGAAGACGCTGTACATATCGGCGACGAGCTGAAGGTCAAGGTCATTGAGGTCGACCGAATGGGTCGTGTCAATCTATCGCACCGTGCAACACTCGAGGGCAGCAACGGCGGAGGCTCTGCACCCGCAGGCGGCGACAGAGGGCGCAGCGGTGACAGACGTGAGTCACGCGAACCTCGCGAGCCCCGTGAACCA
Source organism: Dehalococcoidia bacterium (assembly GCA_009692825.1). Classification (GTDB taxonomy): domain Bacteria; phylum Chloroflexota; class Dehalococcoidia; order SHYB01; family SHYL01; genus SHYL01. Next base: position 18,781 of record SHYL01000001.1, read on the forward strand.
AGAGAGCCTGTAAACCAGGCGTCACAAGATGAAGACCCAGAGGGCGGCGAACGAAGGCCGTCAGGCAAAGGGATCATCGGCCCAGGCACCGGCGGCAGGCCTCCTTTCAGAGACAGACGCAGGTAATAATTACCGGAAATTTATAAAAGAGGCCCTGCTCTAAGCGGGGCCTCTTTATCCGCTAATATATCGGTGCATGTTTTTAGCGCTGTTTCCTTTCTTTACAAACGACCATCGTTCTCAGATTTTTAATCAAATTAGAGGGTTATTGCCATGCCACCTATTAAAGTCTTGATACACGGAGCCGCAGGGAAAATGGGAAGGGAGATAGCGCTGGGGCTGTCTAAAGACCCGGAGCTTGAAATTGTAGGGGGCGTGGACATGAAGCCCGGCGTTCAAGGCGTACCGCTTGCCAGCGGGAAAGTTGCGCGGTACGGGACCGACCTTTCCGCAATGCTATCTAATACTAAGCCGCTTGTCATGGTGGATTTCTCGAGCGTTGAAGGTTCGAGGGCAGCTGTCGAAAAAGCGACGAATGCCGGTGTAAATTTTGTCATCGGGACAACAGGCCTCAGCTCACAAGAGATAACCAGCTTCGCCCGCATGTGCGACGCTAACCGTGTTGGCGGAGTGATAGCGGCCAATTTCTCGATGGGCGCCGTGCTTATGATTCACCTGGCAAAGATAGCGGCCCCTTATTTCGATTATGCGGAAATCATCGAACTCCACCACGAAGAAAAGGCGGACGCGCCTTCAGGCACATCCATAGCTACTGCACAGGCAATATCCGCAAGCCGGAACAAGCCGATGAAGCGCAACGTACCGACGAAGGAAACCATACGCGGCGCGAGGTCTGCCCACGAGGGCGGCGTCACTATCCACAGCGTGCGATTGCCAGGACTTGTGGCCCACCAAGAGGTCATATTCGGCGGCGTTGGCCAAACATTATCCATTCGCCATGACACGATAAACCGCGAGTGCTATATTCCAGGCGTAGCTTTAGCTGTGAAGTATGTGGCAAAGCGCAAGGGGCTGACGCAGGGGCTCGACAAGATCATGGGGCTGTAAACAAAGAAAAGCCCCGCTCATTTCTAAGCAGGGCTTCAAATTCTCTAGGCTTATCTTTACTGCACCACGAACGTTCGCTTTTCGTCGTTGATCATGACCGTGTAGGTTTTGCCTTTTTCAAAGTCGCTGCCAAGCTGCACGCTCGTATCTACGTACCCATAAATCGTCGTACAGGCCATATTTACACTGGGTATAGTATTCCAGACCGAGATCGTGATAATCTCACCGTCACGCTTAACGTCATAGCTATAGAACTTAGCGCATCCGCTGGGCAATCCTGAGGTAATTACCACCGAATACTGAGGTGGCAATGACTTAGCAATCGCTATCTCAGCCTTGTCGATCGGCGCTTTTACACGAGTGGTTGGAAATGTGGTAGCGGTTGGTTTTGGTGTGCCCGGAACAGTCGTGGTTAGCGTAGGCGTCATGTCACTGCTTACAAGCGCATCTTTGTGCACACGGACCTTCAGGACGTAGTCCTTCTTTGGCACTGCTCGGCCAGCTTTCGGATAAGGGTTCACGCTGAAGTTAACCTTGTATCCGCGGATCTTCTCCGTTTTGTCATCGGAAGCACCATCGGTAAGAGTATGAGTGGTCGCTTTATCTGAATCCTTGAAGATGATGTACGCTTTTGCTTCGCCCGCCCAAACGCAGGTTACACCGATAGCGCAGCGACTCTCATCGAACTCGAGGAATTTAATCTGCGGGCCGTTTGAAATGGACACGTCATGTCCATAGGGAATTTCGACCCATTCGCCAAATTCTGCTTTCGCCTCTGTGGTACATGCGACTGCGGCCAAGGTAAATAACACCAGGATCGCTACAAAGAAAGATTTAATCATTTATCACCTTCATGTTTAAAAAACATCTTGAGCCTTCTAACGTCAGGTTTCAAATCCTTGAAGGCTATACACTTGGTTTACATGCCATGGCATATAAACCACACACGAGGATAACTGGCGGGCACCGTCGGCAGTCTAATAGGGTTTACCGGAGCCATAATTTTAGGCTTGATTAGGCTATGGAACGATGATTCGCCATTTTCGACGGAGATGGTGCTGGCTAACGTCGCATTCTCTTTATCGTTTTGCTCTCCATACCCGATGGCGCTTCCGGCATCTAGCATGCACGCCCCAGGGTATCGCGGCGGACTCCTGGCTACATCAGCCATCCCTGCGCTATTATCAGGATTTACGGCGCTATCAGGCATTTCGCTTATCTTAATTACCAGCCGCAATGATTATCTTCGCCAGTACAGTCATGAGCGTATCTAATGTGAGCTTTCGGCGGATAATCTCATCATTTTCTATAGGAGTGCTTGCGATAATTCTTCTTGGCCTGGGCTTTTTCGCACTTTTCGGCATCGAGGCGAACGTTGAAGGATGCTACAATACCGCCACTACAAGCACATGCTTTAGCGATGTAATCACAAGTCGAGAGGCACTTATGAGTCTAGCAATAACACTGGTGGGCATGAGTGTTATCTTAGGAACATACCTGGTTCAAAAGCGGAAGCAATAGTTCCCTCGGAAACTTGCATTCAGAACCCAAACCATTTTTAATAGAGCAATCTGAAAATACGGAGAACGAAATGCCTGAAGCGATTGAGACAAAGCTAATCACCACACCGAGCGGCGAAAGCATGGGATACCTTGCGCGGCCCACGAGCGCGGGCAAGCACCCGGCCATAGTCATACAGCACGGCGCTTTCGGCATGAACGACGATATCAAAGACATCGCGGAACGTTACGCCAGATTCGGGTTCGCAGCGATGGCGGTGGACATGTATCACGGCAAGCTGCTACCTACGCTAGAGGAAGGCCGAGCATTCGCGGCCACGATACCTGAGGAGGAGAAGTTCCACAGGATAAACGCCGTGGCGGACTGGCTAACAAGCCAGGACTTCGCGAGCGGACCGCAATTCGGAATTACCGGGTTTTGCATGGGCGGCGGACTGGTGCTTTCGATAGCAGCGCGCAATCCAAACGTCCGCGCGTGCGCACCATTCTATCCGGTAGTGCGCGAGGATATGCAGATGCTGGCCAGCAAAATCAAGGCGCCGGTGCTCGAGTTCCACGGAAGCGATGAGACTGAGCTGGCGCAGAAAATGCAGGACACAATGAAGAATCATGGGCGTGACTTCGAAGTACACGTTTACGAAGGCGCACGCCATGGATTTTTCAATCGCGGCCAGTACCACCACGTAGGCGCCTACGATGCATGGGCGAGAGTAATACCGTTCTTCAAGAAGCACCTCCTGAGGACAACCGCAGGCGCGCGATAACGCTTTCAATTGAAACTACTACTTTTAGCTCTTTCAGCGACCCTGATCCTGGCACCTGGTTGCGATAGCGAGATGCCTGAACCAACGGCTACGCCAGCGACAGATACAGCGGCAACCGCGACTCCAATACTTACGCCCGTGCCAACCGCAACATTAATCCCAACCGTTGCGCCTTCGCCAACGCCAAACACGATAGTCGCAGCATTCGCAAAATTCGAAAGCGGCGTAACGGTTAAATTCGAAGGCGAGTTTGCGGTGATATCCAGCAATGCGGTTCCTAACCACTCAAGCCCATATTTCTTCAAAACAGACGCCCGTTACCAGCAGTACAACGGCACAAATCCGTCGTACGCACAAAATCCCAACGTGATTTACGCGCAAACGCTTGTATTCAGGATACCGTTGAAGCCTGAAAAGGCAACCGCCAGCCAGCCAACACCGCTGGGCCCGATAGGCATATCTATAAACGGCGTGCCCTTCTTCAATGAGTACGCAGGCACAAACAGACCGCTGGCGTTCGAGATAAATTCGTTCGACCAGTACAACGGCCACCCTCAGATGTTCGGCATGTATCACTATCACGTCGAGCCGTTATACCTAACCGCGATATGCGGGCGAGACGCGCTGTTGGGCTACTTGCTTGACGGTTTCCCTGTCTATGGGCCGATGGAAGGCGGTAAACTGGTCACCAACGCGGACCTGGATGCGAACCACGGCCACACTCACGCAACAGCAGAGTACCCAGGCGGGATATACCACTACCACGTGACGTCAGAAGCGCCGTATATAAATGGTGTGGGGTTTTACGGGAAAACTGGAAGTGTAGGGGCCAGGTGATCAGGTGTCAATGACGCTCACCACAATAGTCCCATTGACACTGTGGCTGGGCATCTATATACTCTCCTTCTGCCATTCCAATCAGGCGCAAGCCACTTCCGAATGGCAATCAGCACATTAATAACTGAATAGGGTTTGTTTGTCCCAAAACGAGTCACGGGACAAACAAATTTTTTCTGCAAAGTAAACGCAAAGGTAAATCAATTCGAGCCGGATAAACATCGAGAGACTTTTAAGATTCCTTAAGAGTTCTTAATGTAGGTCAAGCTACTAAGGGCTTGTGGTGGATGCCTTGGCGCCAAGAGCCGAAGAAGGACGCGGCAAGGCTGCGATAAGCCTCGGTATGCTGCTATGCAAGCTAGCCGGGGATTTCCGAATGAGGCAACTCAACCAGATAATATCTGGTTACTCCCAGTCGAACACATAGACTGGGTAGAGGTAAGCGGGGGAACTGAAACATCTAAGTACCCCGAGGAAGAGAAAAACAATTCCCCTAGTAGCGGCGAGCGAACAGGGAGGAGCCCAAACCCATTGAACTTAACGGCTTCAGGGCCTATGTTCTGTGGGTGTTGCAAGACGTGACTGGCAGCGCCTGAATTCTGCCGGAGAGTTACAAACCTGACCCTAGCCGAAGCACTCTGGAAAGTGACACCAAAGTAGGTGATAGTCCTGTAGGCGAAAGGGATAAGGCTCTCGTTACGTTCTTAAGTACCACGGGACACGTGAAATCCCGTGGGAACCCGCCTCGACCACGAGGCAAGGCTAAATACTCTTGGCGACCGATAGTGAATCAGTACCGTGAGGGAAAGGTGAAAAGCACCCCGGGAGGGGAGTGAAATAGAACTGAAACCGCAAGCTTACAACCAGTCAGAGGGTGTAGCAATACATCTGATGGCGTGCCTATTGAAGAATGAGCCATCGAGTTAATGGGTGTGGCAAGGTTAAGCGTCTTGAGACGTGGAGCCGTAGCGAAAGCGAGTCCGAATAAGGCGACAAGTCGCACTCATTAGATCCGAAACCGTGTGAGCTAACCTTGGTCAGGGTGAAGCCCCGATAAAACGGGGTGGAGGTCCGAACCTATGAATAGTACAAAATTTAGGGATGAACTGAGGTTAGAGGTGAAATGCCAAACGAACTCGGAGATAGCTGATTCTCCCCGAAATGTATTTAGGTACAGCCTCAGCAAGTAAGTTACGGGGGTAGGGCACTGAATGGGCTAGGGGGTATACAACTTACCAAACTCAATCAAACCACGAATACCGTAACTGTAATACTGAGAGTGAGCCGGCGAGGGCTAAGCTTCGTCGACGAGAGGGGAACATCCCAGATCCGCAGCTAAGATCCCTAAGTGCAGTCTAAGTGTTAAAGGAAGTCAGATCGCTCAAACAACCAGGATGTTGGCTTAGAAGCAGCCATCATTTAAAGAGTGCGTAATAGCTCACTGGTCGAGCGGTTTGGCGCCGACAATGAAACGGGGCTTAAGTCTGCCATCGAAGCTCGGAATTGGTCCCGATTTATCGGGGCCACTGGTAGGGGAGCGTTCTGTTCAGCAGCGAAGGTGTGCCGTGAGACATGCTGGAGCGGACAGAAGTGCGAATGATGGTATGAGTAGCGCATTGAATGTGAAAACCATTCACACCGGAAACCTAAGGTTTCCTACGCAACGTCAATCGGCGTAGGGTTAGTCGGTCCTAAGCAGAGGGCGCAAGCCGTATGCGATGGATAGCAGGTTTATATTCCTGCACTGTGTGTTTTTCGTTACCAACTAAGGGAGGACGCAGGGAGATAGTCAGAGCGCACCCATTGGACATGGTGCGTCTTGCATGGTAGGCCATGCTCTGGTAGGCAAATCCGCCAGGGCGCTAAGAGCCGAGAGTGTGAGGAAGTGGAGGAGCAATCCGAAGCGATTCAGGCGAGTCTGCGCTGCCAAGAAAATTCTCGTAGTGAGAAGAACATGCATCCGTACCGCAAACCGACACTGGTAGGTGGGGATAAACGTCCCAAGGTGAACGGAAGAACCTTCGTTAAGGAACTAGGCAATCTAGCCCCGTAACTTCGGGAGAAGGGGTGCCTCGACTTGTTAGGAGACTTGCTCTCCAAAGCAAATTGAGGTTGCAGTGAAATGGCTCAGGCGACTGTTTAACAAAAACACAGGCATCTGCAAAAGCGTAAGCTGAAGTATAGGTGCTGACGCGTGCCCAGTGTCGGAAGGTTAAAGGGAGATGTCAGCGCAAGCGAAGCATTGAACTGAAGCCCCGATGAACGGCGGCCGTAACTATAACGGTCCTAAGGTAGCGAAATCCCTTGTCAGGTAAGTTCTGACCCGCATGAATCGCGCAACGATCTGAGCGCTGTCTCAACGAGGGGTCCGGCGAAATTGAAGTAACTGTGAAGATGCGGTTTACCCACAGCAGGACAAAAAGACCCCATGAAGCTTTACTGTATCTTGGCACTGGATCGAGACTTTGAATACGTAGGATAGGTGGGAGCCTTTGATGCTCTGGTTTTGGCTGGAGCGGAGGCGACGGTGAAATACCACTTTTTCTTGGTTTTGGTCCTAACCTTTGAACAAGCATTGGAACAGTGCCAGGTTGACAGTTTGACTGGGGCGGTCGCCTCCTAAAGAGTAACGGAGGCGCCCAAAGGTCCGCTCAGGGTGGATGGAAATCACCCGTTGAGTGTATTAGCATAAGCGGGCTTGACTGTGAGACATACAAGTCGAGCAGGGACGAAAGTCGGGTAAAGTGATCCTACGATACCTCGTGGAAGGGTCGTGGCTTAACGGATAAAAGCTACTCTGGGGATAACAGGCTGATCTTGCCCAAGAGTTCATATCGACGGCAAGGTTTGGCACCTCGATGTCGGCTCGTCGCATCCTGGGGCTGAAGGAGGTCCCAAGGGTCCGGCTGTTCGCCGGTTAAAGCGGTACGCGAGCTGGGTTCAGAACGTCGTGAGACAGTTCGGTCTCTATCCGCTGTGGGCGCAGGTGATTTGAGAGGGGCTTTCCATAGTACGAGAGGACCTGGAAGGACGAACCTCTGGTGTGCCAGCTGTTCTGCCAAGAGCATCGCTGGGTAGCCATCGTTCGGTTGGGATAAGCGCTGAAAGCATCTAAGCGCGAAGCTCGCCTCAAGATTAGATCACCCACTCCATAAGGAGGTAAGTGCACAGGTAGACTACCTGTTTGATAGGCAGCATGTGGAAGGGCAGTAATGCCTGTAGCTAAGCTGTACTAATCGCACGAGGGCTTGACCTGCGTTAAGAACTCTGTTTATGAGGGAACCCAAGTTTCCTCATCTACTTCCGCCCTTAAAAGTGGAGGAGGAGTCAAAGTTAACGTTGGTTATCTGGTTCGGAGTTGAATAAAAAATCTTCAGTTTATTTTGTAGAATCCCTATTCAGTTATGTGCTGGTAAATACATACCGCAGACTCAAATCTGCGATAGAAAAATACCGCCCCCTACAAAGGGCGGTATAATTTTCCTAACGACATCCGTCGTCAGATTCAAGTTACGTTCGTCGCGGGGTGGAGCAGTGGCAGCTCGTCGGGCTCATAACCCGAAGGCCGTTGGTTCGAGTCCAACCCCCGCTACCAAACTTCTTCTATCCGCTACAAGTAACTATCCCTTAGAATTTGTTCCTATGAATCCCTTTTTTAGAATTCCCCAAGAACTTGAAGGACTAATTGAAGGCTATCAATGGAACAAGGTCACTATTGGTGAGTCTACTGACAGCGTCTCTCGCCTGGCGAGGAAGGGCAGACGTACTCTTTATTTAAAGACGGGCGCAATTTCTCACGATAGGCGTGTGCTTGAAGAAAAAGGTGCGCTTGCGTGGCTGAAAACCATGCTCCCAATACCGAGAATCGTTGGCTTTGCCAGCGACTCTGAATACGATTTTCTACTCACCGAAGCCCTAACTGGAGTGAATGCCTGCGCGGTTCCTCCTGAATCCCCCACAGACCTCGTAAGACTACTTGCTCATGGCTTGGTCAGCATTCACAAATGCACTATTAATGATTGTCCCCTGAATAAAAGGCTCGAAGTAGAAATCATCCGCGCTAGGGATAATCTTTCCAACGGATACTCTCCAATGATTGACTTGCATGGAAGATCTCCGATCGAAGCGTTTGAGGCTCTTTTGAAAAGTCGACCGTCTGTAGAGGACATCGTTTTTACGCACGGAGATTACTCCATACCGAACGTAATGATCAACAGGGGGAGGATATCCGGGTTTGTGGACTGGGGCAGAGCAGGTATTGCAGACCGATACAGAGACATAGCGCTAGCTTTGAAAAGCATCCAGCGCAACCTTGGTCCAGGCCTGGAGCAAGTGTTCTTGCAAGAATATGGGATTGTTAGTCCAGATCTCAAGAAGATTGAATTCTATAAGCTTATTAACGAGTTTTTATAGGTTATCTAAACAGTGTGCTACCTAGGAGAATCCCATTCGCCCAGTACTGGCCGGTGTCGCCGGAAGGAAGTACATCGTAGGTGTATTCGTGGGTGTAGGCGAGAAGGTCTGCTGACATAACGCGAGCGCTCTCCAGTTCATCGTCAACTGCTATATCGCCAAGCGCACGGCCGTCTGCATTCGGATGCCCGGCAGATGCGTAAACCTCACGCCGGTTACTAAGAACTACATGCACTACCTGGTGACTAGCTGGCACAGGAGTTTGTGAGGTTTGGAGAACTTCTGCGGATGCGCGGTTGCCATTACGGTCCACGGTCCATATGGACGCCCCGGCATGGAGCATTTCTACAAGTATAGGACCATTGGGTGTATCGATTAGAGTGCCCTCAGACAGGCAGATCGGACATGTCAAGAACGTCTGCTCATCCTTGGTAACCTTTATGGAACCGCTGCTTGAGGTTGACCCTTCAATCGCCTTTCCTTTGCCTTCCTGGTTCTTGCTTTCGGAAATCCTCAGCAAAAACTGAATTGGTAGCCGGCAGGTTCGAGAAGGATTGAGTTCAGCCGTTTGTATTCTCGGTAAACCATAAGCTTCTGTTCATCGCTGAAGGTAGTTACAGAACTCATATTCAGGTGCCTGCGCATGGTCTGGAATTTTTCCGTTTCCGTTTGGATATCAGGGAATCTCTCCAGCGCTAGTTCCATCTCGTCCCTTTGGGCAATCGGGTAGAAGTCAGGGTCACAGTAAAGGTATCGCCGAATCTGACAAACAGAGCGTATTTCAACCCTGTCGGCGTCAGCGGTACAACCGAGGTGGGTTGAGGCCGAGGCGTAGATGTTGCGGCCGGCACAGGGCTTGTGCTTGTTCAGGAATCACGGGCTGTCATCCCGAGCAAAAGGAATAAACAAACGAATCCTATGAATCCTTTCAAGTAAAGCATCTCCTCAATAGTAAACGTTTGTTAACCAAAGCATCCCTTACGTTGCGATAGCGTTACATCGTACCTAAAATAGACCCATGACATACAAGCCTGACCTGTCCCTCCCACGCTGCTCATGGTCGGCAGCCGGCAAGCAGATAGCTGACCCACTTATGCTGACATACCACGATACTGAATGGGGCGTGCCGCTGCATGACGATCGAAAACTATTCGAGTTCATCACGCTGGACGCTTTTCAGGCCGGCCTCAGCTGGTCGACTGTTATACGTAAGCGTGCCGCATTTGACAGAGCATTCGACAGCTTTGAGCCGCTCAAGATAGCCAGATACAGCGATAAGAAGATACAATCGCTTCTGGACGACGCGGGAATCATTCGCAATAAGGCGAAAATCAACGCCACCGTGACAAATGCAAAGTCGTTCCTCGCGGTTCAAAAGGAATTCGGTGCATTCGATAAGTACATATGGCGGTTCGTAGACGGCAAGCCAATAGTCAACAGATGGAATAGTATGAGGGAATTGCCCGCCAAGACACCCCTGGCCGAGACGATGAGCAAGGACCTGATCGGCCGCAGGTTCAAGTTCGTAGGACCTACGATGTGTTACGCATTTATGCAGGCAGCCGGACTTGTGAATGACCACTCAATTACTTGTTTCAGATACAAAGATTTGGCAAAGCAAAAGAAGTCATAAGACCAATTGGGATATACTCAGGATATGCAGGAATCCCCATTTAATATCCTACGTACGCTCGACGTGCGGGTTGAATTTAACCCCATTGATTGTCGGAGCCTCGGCATGATTCGGCAGGAGTTGAAAGAAATGCCAAAGGGGTCTGTATTGCCCGTGCTCACGAATGGTTTCCAACAGCGTGAAATACAGGCGTGGTGCGGCAAGGTGAAGCAGACAATCGTATCTATCGAGTCAGATGACAGCGTGGATCTGAAGAGAATATACGTGGAGAATCATGGGTTCTAGCTATAGGAACGCGGCGATAATCTGCCTCAGGCGCAGCAATACCATGGCGGCACTGAGAACCTTAACCAGCACACCAGGATTAATCCGCCTAGCGAGCAAAACTCCAATCTGAGCCCCTATAATGGCACCCCCCACCAATAAGACCAGCACGCCACCAGCCGGCGTTGAATTCCCCCAGGACGATATGTGTTATTACGCCTGTTAAAGCTGCAAAAACGAGCACAAAGTGTGAGGTGCCTGTTGCTATTGGCCGGGGTATTTTCATTAAAGCAACCATGGCTGGCATATGTATGACTCCCCCTCCAATCCCTAGAAAACTGGAGCTCCACCAGCAACCGCGCTTACGCCCATACCAAGCGGTTCATTAACGTTGTAGCGGTAGATCCAATCGGTCTTATCCAGAAGAACGCGGTTTGTACTGGGCCAATCGTCTCGGACGCGCTTCAATTTTATTATCCGGCTTCGCCACAACAGGTAAACGGCACCTGCAATCATGGTCAAGCCAAATGCGGCATCGAAGGTAACACTGCCAACCTTTGCAGTGGCTATGGCCCCAAGGATCGCTGCAGGAACAGCAGCGATTGCAAACATGATGCCTGAGCGAATGTCTACACGATCTTCACGGAGGTATCCGATGAAACAGGATGCCGCGTTAAGGAAAACGACTGCGAGTGAAATACTGGTTACGGTCTCCGTAGGCTTGTCCGGGAAGAGGAGAATCAGGACAGGCACCAAAATGAACCCGCCGCCGATACCTACCAAAGTGCCTGCTGCACCCTACAAACAGACCCAGGACAGGGAGAAAATGAAGTGGTAAATGTTTAAGTCAGCCTGCATACCAGGCTCAGTCTACTATAAGAAGCCATAGCCGAGATAGGCTTAAAGCTATTCATAAGGCACAATTATTGTTAAGAGACCCCGCATTCAATCCTAAATTGCACGCGACTTGTAATCGACGCCTATCATTATGTCATGTCATACGCAATACGTTTGACATTTATAGGTATAATTGGCCTCACATTCCGCGAACAATTTGAGCCGCGGCCATACTTCTGTATGACATATTGTTAACATTTAAGTATCCTCAACGGAGAACAGATGACCTCAGGAAGATCTAAAAAAATACTGTTAGTCCAGCCTCGCACTATGCACAGGGGTGGTATTAATTTCGAACTGGTAAGTATCCTAAGACTTGGCTTGCCAATCCTTGCTGGTTCTCTCAGAGATTATCAAGGGGAAGACGGCTCGATATATGAGCCACTCATCTGGCTAGAAGACCGAAGCGGCCCTCTAAGCCTCGATTTCGTAGACCAGTACAAGCCGGACGCCATAATTTTTACAGGCCTCGTTAACGAGATACCACGCGGCTTCGACCTTTCTAACCTCCTAAGACGCGAGTTCCCGGATATCCCACAAGCTGGCGGCGGACCACATATGAGCGCCTTACCAGGCGAAGCGCTGCACTACGGTAGCTTTGATGTAATAGGCCATAACCAGGGCACAAGATATGTAGGAACGCTTATGGATATCCTGACAGGGCTCAAAGGGCAGGAACGCCTACGCGCTCTCAAGAAAATTCCAGGTTTATCTTTCAATGAAAATGGCCGGGTGGTCACTACTGCTTATCCCATCATGAGCAGGAATATCCCGGAAAGTCCGACTCCGCTGCCGAACTACGACGCGATCTATGGTCTTTCAAAAGAATCGCCGCTGCCGGCTATAAGCATGCAGCTATCAGACAGCTGTCCATACCGTTGCACATTCTGCCGGGTGTGGACACACAACGGACGGTTCGTACAGTTCAAGAGCGTAACTCAGAGGGAACGCTGGGAGCAGGCACGAGACCTACAGGACAAGGGTCTCGTCATTAAGGACCGTACTGGAAGGACGCCCGTATTTATAGTCGACGACCTGGCCGCATGGGGGCTGCCAAATCAGCAGAACCTTCCGCCTGGAATGAGCATGGTAGAGTTCAAGCAGCTGCGCGACGCAAGACTGAACGAATACAAGTCTTGGAATGACATGGATTTCATGAATGGCTTCTATACCATCGCCCAGGTAAGAGCGGCGCACGGCGACGATAGAGAGATGATAGACGCCATGATTTCCGGTGCGCGTAACAAGATGTGCTACGTAGGCATCGAGTCCAGCGACGATGAAAATCTTATCAGGATGAACAAGCAGCAGCGTGTAGCAGACATCGAGCGGCAGGTGCACGGAATATCGGGTGCGGGAGTCGATGTGGTAGGCATGGGAATCATCGGCCTGCCGAACGACACGCACGATAAGATTATAAAACAGGCCCAGTGGTTCAAGGACAACACTAAACTTTCCACTGTGAACTATATAACGCATCTCTGGGGCACTGCAGACGCAAAGTTCACTCAGTTCCGTTTGCTTTCCGAGGATAATCGCGTAGTGCCTATGGTTGGCTACGACAACGAAATAATCGAGCCGCCAACCAATGATGAGGACCTGGGTAAAATCAGGGTGCTCCGACCCGCTGAAATGCTCCCTTACCACCGCTTCACCGGACGCTGGTCATGCTTCAAAGACCTAAATGAGGAGCGAGACTGGAGCCCTGAATATACGAACAAGCTTGTAGAGGACTATTACGATATCGTCCACTCACCTGACGTTCTTTATAAACGCGGCGCTATCCAGGCAGGCGTTGTAAAGTGGCTCAACGGGAAACTAGTCCCTGTATCGCTCATAAATGAGGTTACGAAGAGACTGCCAAGTACGCAAGCCAGGCAGGAAATGGCTGAAGCAGCCAAGCGTCTACCCAGCCAGGCAGGCCACGAAATTGCAAAAGCGGCCAGCAGTCTGACAGGACACAAACGTAAGCTGGGCCAAGTCTAGCCGTCTATCCCCACTCCTGCCTATTGCCTTTTTAGTTCCTGCCATCCTATCATTCTTTTAACACTATTTAGTAAAGGAGATAAGAGACATGGCAGTCAAAGACCCGATATGCAAAATGACGGTTGACGAGAAGACAGCAAAGATTAAGCTGGCAACTCACGGGATGATGTTCTATTTCTGCAGCGAGGGTTGCAAGAAGACGTTTGAGAAAGACCAGCACAAATATATGCCAGAGCACTCTCACTAAAGAATCCCTTTAATAACTAAAAAGGCCCCCGATGATCGGGGGCCTTTTCTTTTACGTTAAACGTTCAGCCATTAGTGAGCTGGAGCGTCGGGCCTGCGATGCGCAGGAACCTGTGGACCAACGTCGATTCTGTTATACGGTCCACCGATGCTGACCGCAATGTACGAGAGGTTAGACTTGCCAGTGTTCTTGATGCCGTGGACAGTGTTCGAAGGAATGCAGATGATATCACCTGCCTTTACGTGAACTTCTTTATGCTTAAAACCTGCGATAGGAGTGGGAGAGCTTGCCTTAGGGGACTCCTTCTCAGCGTCGAAAGGCTCGCCCTTCATGTAGATGCCTTCACCCTCATTAATGATGAAGATATGAGTAACGGCGTCATGCCATTGCATCGAGTTCTCCTGCCCTGGCTTTAAGCACCAGATCACGAGATTATGGCCTTTGCCAGACTCCGGGTCTGAGTATACGTTCGAGACTATATTTGCGCCATCGTCCTCAAACTTGGCAAGAGTCTTGCCATTAATAACGCCTCCGTTGGCAACGTCTTTCGGTCCAATCTGGGGCGGGCGCTGTTGTGTTGTCATAGCTGAAATTCCTCCTCTAATAATGTGTTGCAAGAATAGCGACTTCAGACTGCAAATGTCAAATCCTTAATCGATTACCTGAGAATCAAAGCTGTATAATTCGGTTACTTTAAAAACAGTCGATTTTGGAGGTAAGGATGCCAGTAATTACAGTTAAGCAATTCGAAGTCACCTGCAGATCAATGTTCGGGGCTGTAGGTGTAAGCGATGAGGACATACGAATAATTACCGATTCGCTAATGTTCGCTAGCCTGCGCGGGCATGATAGCCACGGCATCGGGCATCTAGCTGCATACGTGCGCGGATACCTGGGACAGCGCAGCAATTTCGGCGGGGTCAAGAAGGACGCCAAACCCAGGATCATCAAGGAGACTCCCGGTACCGTCATGATAGATGGGGACAAGTGCATAGGCCCCAAGGTAACGATGTGGGCTACGGAGATGATCATTAACAAGGCGAGGACATCAGGAATCGCTGCGGCAACGGTACACAACTGCGTGCATAACGGCACGATGGCGTATTACATGGACCGGATAGCAAAGGCTGACATGATAGGAATGGGGTTCACGAACGCCGGAGCCGCGTCTCCACCGTGGGGCGGCGTTGAGCGCATGCTGGGCACCAACCCATTCGGTATGGGCTTCCCTGCTAGGAATTACCCACCGATAGTCATCGATATGTCAACGTCATCCACGTCCTGGGCTGGAATCCAACCTATGGTGGCCTCAGGCAAATTTACGCCTGGAATCCTACAGGATGAGTTCGGCGAGCCTACAACAGACGCCACTAAGTTCAGCAGAGGCGGACAGGGACCCAACAAGGGCGCCATGCAGAACATGGGGGGCAATCACAAGGGATTTGCTGTCCAGCTGGCTACGGAGGTCCTGGGAGGCATCCTGCCATCGCTAATGACAGGCAACGAAGTATCGATGGACAAAGATTACAACAATCCCAGCTTCCTGGTCGCCATAAACATAAGCTTTTTCCAGGACTTAGACGCCTTCAAGGATAAGATGGACTTCCGTATCAAACAGCTGAAAGCATCAAAGAAGAAACCGGGCGTTGAAGAAATTTATATGCCGGGGGAAAGAAGCCTCAGAAACGCAGAGAGGTTCAGGAAAAATGGAATCCCGATAGAGTCCCATTACTGGAACGAGATAGTAAAGTTAGCCGAAGAGCTGAAGGTAACACTGCCTGAGCTTGCCAAGACCACCGCGTAAAACGCGTCTATACGTTTGTAAAAAGAAAGGGAGGGCTTACACCCTCCCTTTTAATTTCAAGGTTGGTGATGGCGTTTAGCGGCGTGATCCACGCAGGCGTGGGTCAAGTACGTCGCGAAGAGCGTCACCGAGCATATTGTAAGCCAGAACTGTGATGCTGATAGCAATTCCAGGTCCCATAACGAGCCAGGGAGCAGTTTCAAGATAAGCACGTCCAGGACCGCTAAGCATATTGCCCCATGACGGGGTCGGGGGCTGTACGCCGAGACCGAGGAAGCTCAGTGAGGCTTCCACAATGATGGCTACGGCGACCGCGGCAGATGCCACGATTATGATAAGCGGGAGCACCTGAGGGAAGATGTGGCGAACTAGGATTCTGGGAGTGCTTGCGCCGATTGCTTTCGCAGCCTCCACATACATTTCCTGCTTGATACTCAGTGTGCTGCTGCGGAATATTCGAGATTGGGTAGGTATCAGGATAATACCTATCGCCAGCAACGAATTTATCAGTCCGGTTCCCATTATGGTCACGAGAACCATGGCAAGTATCAAACTTGGCATGGATAACATGGCGTCTACAAATCTTTGTATATAAAGGTCAGTGCGACCTCCGGCATAGCCTGAGGAGATGCCGATCACGGCACCACTAGCCGTGCCGATGGCCACGGCGATAACGCCAGCCATCAAGGATACGCGGGCGCCGTTTACCGTGCGGCTAAAGACGTCTCTGCCAATGTCATCAGTGCCGATCAGATGCTTTGCGCTGGGAGCTTCAAGGCGTCTGGCTACAACATCTGTTTCACCGTAGGGCTGAATCAGAGGAGCAAATATGGCTGTGATGATTACCCCAATAATAATAAATGCACAGATCATCCCTATTGGCTGTCTCCTGGCAAAGGTCTTAAATCCCTTCCAGAGGTCGAGCTTTTTAGTCGGCCGCGCATTAGCGAGAACTTCACTAGCAGTATTAGAAGTTGCCATCTCTTTTACCTCTTTTCAAAATTCCTATTGAGACCTAGTACTTAACCCTTGGGTCCAGCCACTTCAAGCTAACGTCAACAATGAGGTTCATGATCGTCATTACAGTCGCGAGGAATATGGCGGCTGTTTGCACGACCGGATAGTCACGAGCGTTAATTCCTTGCAATATCCAGGTGCCTACACCAGGCATAGTGAAAATCGTTTCGACGATAACCGTCCCACCCAGAAGTCTGGCCAGCTGAGTACCAGCGAGCGTGAACACGGGCGCAAGCGCATTCTTCAAAGCGTGCCGAATAATTATGCTGCTCTCGGCGAGGCCTTTTGCGCGAGCCGTTCTGATGTAATCCTGTCGTATCACTTCCAGAAGAGCCGACCTTGTGATACGCATATTGGTTGAGGAAGAGGAGAACCCCATAAGGATGGCAGGTATGAAGTACTGCCTGATATTTGCCCAAGGGTCATCAAGGAGAGCGTGGTAACCGATTGGCGGCAGCCATCCGATGTACTTGGAGAGAACAAGGATGATAACGGTCGCAAGCACGAACTCCGGCACTGAGAGGCCAAATATCGATATAAGTCGTGCAAAGTAGTCAACAGGAGTGTTGGGCTTGAGAGCGGAGATAGTACCTACCGTAATGCCGAGAAAAAGTGAGATCGTCCATGCAAAAATAACGAGCTCTACTGTTACGGGTATGGAGTCTATCAGGCCAGTTACAACGGGAGCCCTTGTTACGAAGGAAATACCAAAATCCCCGTGTAATAAAATGCCCTTATACCAGTTAAACAACTGAACCAAGGCATTATCGTCAAGACCAAGCCTCTTTTTAATTTCAAGAATCTGCTCGGGCGTAATGTGACCCGCATCTTGCAACTGGGTAAAGACCGCGTCGCCTGGAATGATCCGAACCATAAAGAAAATAGCGGTAGCTACAAAAAATACTGTGGCTACGGCGAGGACTAAGCGATTTAAGATGTATGCCTGCATATTTCAGTCTCCCCCAGCGTATTTGGACCTCTGGATCTCGAATGACCTCACGATGACATCTCACAGAATTGGCGGATTATACGGCACTTTCAGTCCAAAGTCAAAAATTCAAGCGTAAATTCTGCGCCACGGTGATAATTCTAATTCCTTTACGTGATAACAGGCCTAAAGGTTTTCAGTGCGTTAAAGATACTGAGCCTCCAATCCAATGTCAACCTCCTGTTAAAAGACTCCATTCTTATTCCTCTAGCTCCGCTAGTACTTTACGCGTGGGTCCAGCCATTTAAGGCCAATTGTCAATATTTATTTAATGTCGGAAGAGAGCATCCCGGATTGTGCCCAATTCTCCTTATCTATATCTGAAAAGATGATGGTAGTTGCTTCAGGGGTGGCCTTACCAATCCTGACGATCGCATCAGTTAGCGCCTTTGCCAGCTCTGCTTTCTGCTCTTTGCTTCTGCCTGTCCACATTTGTACCGTGATTATTGGCATTTGAATACCTCCGATGAATTTTCTAGCGATATGTAGTCTATATGGATTTGAGCCTGCTTTTAAGCTCATTGAGCCTAGTAAGCGCCTCCAGTGGGGTCAGCGAATCAATATCTATGGAAGCAAGTTCATCCAGTAAAGCCCTGGTCATTTTGTACTGAAATAGAGTATCCTGAGAAGCTGATGAGTCCACGGATGACGCCGACCTCGTTTCCCCTTTATTTTCAGGAGAACGTTTCTCCATAGCCCCAAGTATTTTTTGCGCCCGTAATAGTACTGCTTCCGGCAATCCAGCAAGCCTTGCTACGTGAACACCATAGCTCTTATCCGCGCCGCCCGGGATTATCCTATGCAGGAAAATTATGTCTCCACCCTCTTCAGCAACCGCCACTCTAAAATTACGCGCGTGCGGCAATGTTCCTTCTAGGTCGGTAAGCTCATGGTAGTGGGTCGCAAAAAGAGTCCTGCTTCCGAGTCTAGGGCTATTGTGGATGTATTCAGCCACCGAACGCGCAATAGAAAGGCCGTCGTAAGTGCTGGTACCGCGGCCGATTTCGTCCAGGATTATCAATGAGTGTGGTGTGGCACTGCTAAGAATCGCGGCGGTCTCGACCATTTCGACCATGAATGTGGAGCGGCCAATAGCGAGGTCGTCCTGAAGACCGATACGTGTAAATATACGGTCCACCATACCAACTTCGGCTTCAGATGCTGGGACGAAGCTGCCAATCTGGGCCATAAGCACTATCAACGCAACCTGCCGCAAGTATGTGGATTTTCCAGACATGTTCGGGCCCGTGAGAATTATCAGCTGTGAGTTGTCCTTATCCAGCAATGTATCGTTCTGGACAAATGAAGAGCGCTCTACGACACGCTCGACGATCGGGTGCCGTCCACCGACGATCCGAAGGATAGGGCCATCGTTTATGCTGGGGCGAATGTAATTCTGCCTGACAGCAGCCTCTGCCAAGGAAGAAATCACATCTATTTTCGCGACTGCATGAGCAGTATCTAAAAGCGGTTCGTAGGAAGCTGAAATCTGGTCACAAATCTGGGTGAAAAGCTCCGATTCAATCTTGAGGCAGCCTTCCTGAGCATGGAGTATCTGCGATTCGTACTCCTTAAGTTCAGGCGTTATGAAACGTTCACCCCCCGCAACGGTCTGTTTTCTGATGTATTCAGGGGGAGCCTGAGAGACATGGGATTTACTCACTTCTATGTAATATCCAAAGACGTTGTTATATCCAATCTTTAGCGTCTTGATTCCGGTCTTATCTCGTTCACTCTGCTCAAGCGCCGCTATAAAGCTTTTAACATCGCGAGATTTACTTCTGAAAGAATCCAGCTCTTGATTAAACCCATCCTTTATTACCTGCTCATCTCCTATTTCAACTGGAGGCATATCCATTATCGAGGAGGCAATAAGAGTTACAATATCGCCGAACGGCCTGAGCCCGCTTAAGAGCCATACGTTTTTCGGCGCGATTCCTGATAAGGTCTCTTGAATATCAGCGACGGACTCAAGGCTGCGACGAAGCGCCACAACATCGCGAGGGGTAGCGATACGGCCCCTCACCCTGTTTACCAGACGCTCCAGATCATTGATGCGGGTCAATGCTGAAATAACGGAGCGCCGTAGAAGCTCTGAGGAGTAAAGCGATTCAACAGAGTCCAACCTGTCCATCACTCCACTCACACTGACCAATGGCTGGCTGAGCCACCGTCTAAGCAATCGCCCTCCCATAGGTGTCTTAGTAAGGTCGATGACTGAAAGAAGCGAATTTTCCTGCGAACCAGTTCTACCGGACTGGAAAATCTCCAGATTGCGAATCGTCTGAATATCAAGCGGCATGTATTCTTCCAGCCGCCTAGTGGAAAGACTTGTAAGCTGCGCCAGTGCACTCTTGCGCGAAGCTGACACGTATGAGATAACTGCACCGGCAGCCCTGATCGCAAGAGGGGAACGGTCCAAACCAAACGATTCAAGAGTCATAACGCGAAAGTGCTTAGTCAGAATTTCGCTGCAAAAGTCTAAATCGAACCAGCCAACATCTACGGACACAAGTTTTCCACTTAACGCCTCAAATGGGGGAGCGCCTGACGGCACCAATGTCTCAGACGGCTGGATCTGTTGAAGGGCGAGCAACACTCTATCAAAAGAGCCTTCTGTAGCTTCAAACTCACCGGTAGATATATCGGTATAAGCGAGGCCAGCCCTTGCACCTTCTATGTATAACGATGCCAAATAGTTGCTTTTACCGGATTCCAGAAGAACTGGCTCAAGAAGCATGCCAGGCGTAATAACACGAACAACGTCCCTGTCTACGAGACCTTTAGCATTGGACGGCTCCGTAAGCTGTTCACAAATGGCAACTTTATGCCCTGCCGATATCAATCTACCCAGATAATTATCAAGAGCGTGGTAAGGTATCCCTGCCATGGGAATGCGGTTTCCCTTGCCCATTTCCCGTGCCGTAAGAGTTATGCCTAGAAGATGGCTCGCCAGCACCGCATCATCATCAAACGTCTCATAGAAATCGCCGAGCCGGAAGAGAACAATAGCGTCAGTATAGTGCTGTTTGATTCTAAGGTACTGCCGGCGGATGGGTGTTATGTCTGACATGACGCCGACATTCTACAACCGCGGTATCAAGCTGTACCAGACGAAAGCGTTAAATCTGTTCGCCCAGTTTACGTAGCCTGTAGATCAATGTCTGATATAAGACCACCGCTATCAGCACCATGACTCCGCCGCCGATCGCATCCACACCATAGTGATTACCCGTAGCAACAATCGCCACAAATGTAGCAAGGGGATAAATAACACCTAAGAACTTCAACCACAGCGGCCCTGTGCACCAGAACATTATTCCAAACAGCAGTGTCCATCCAAAATGCAGGCTAGGCATAGCCGCGAAGGCATTGTAGTAGGACATAGCAGAACGGCTCGCATAAAAACCAGGGCCAAACTCCTCAATAGAGTCTATAAATCCATACTGAGGCATCATCCTTGGCGGGGCCAGGGGAAAAATCATGAAGATTATGAGCGCAACCACAAATGTAATCAGCACAACGTTTCTGTAAAACTTATATCGCTTACGGTTTGCGTGGAAGAGGAAGATACCGGTCAAACCAATAACGGGCCAGAACGTAAAAATGTAGACCCAATTTACAACGTAAAGCGCCCATCTGGCATTAACGAAAAGCCAATCCTGCATCATTGGCTCCCATAGAGTAAAAACCCTTATCTGAAACGAAATAAGGGACTCAGCATGGCTGAAAGCAACGTTTTCAGCCGCGTCATGAAAAATCAACTTCCGCGTAAACATGTAGATGAAGTAGGCTGCCGCTATTACGACAACCTCTTTCGCGAAAGCAAACTTGCCCTCATTCAATGAGCGAATAGCAGATTTAAACCACGGCTCTTTCGCATCTATTATTGATTGACGGTATGTTTGCATTGGTTGTTATTTCTTATCCGAGTCTGCCTTTGAGGCTACTTTAATCCCTATAGGATTTTCGAGATTTCTATTCTGACTCGTAATTTCTATCAGCTTACCGGTGCCCGTGGAATTATGTCCGTTCTGCCCACTGGAAAGCACATGAATAATTACGGGTTTAGTTTGGCCAAGAGAGGCGGTGTACACGCCAGCAGTGCTTTCAGTATAAACGTTGCATTTAAGGCAGCCCACCGAAACGGTGGGAAGATAACCTTTAACGGTAAACATTTTCCTTGCTTCCGTGTATTGAGGCCCATTCCAAATCTTATCGATCGACACGTCATTTACATTCGCGAAATCATGTTTTGCGTCAGTGAGGTAGCAGCACGGAGCATAACCGCCATCCCAGTTTACGACGCCGCTTCTCCACAGACGCCAGCACTTACTATCAGCGCCTTCGTTATAAGGCTTATTGAATGCTTCTGTGCCCGGGTCTCTGTATGACGGCAAGAACTCTCTAAGCATTTTCTTATCATATATATCGTGAGGGAAATCTACTTTTTTGAAGGTAAGAAGGTCTACACCTAACTCTTTGGCTATTCGTTTCACATCACCCTTTTGATGCTCATTGTGCTTCATAACAATAAATTGCCACTCTAACATCGGTGTTTTAGAGCTTAGCTCACGCTTTTTTTTCGCCAGTAGCTTTACGTTAGCCAGAACGTTTTTGAGCTGACCGCCAACACGATACTTTTCATATACTTCCTGGGTAGTGCCGTCAATCGACATGATTAGGGCATCCAGACCGGAACGGACTATCTCTTCAGCTTTTCCCTCACTTAAGTAAGCGTTCATATTGCTGCTAGCGACTACGCCTATATTAGAGTCGTGAGCATGGCGGATAAACCTGACTATATCCCGATGCAGAAAAGGTTCTCCCCAGCTGTACAGGCTTAACCAGATAGTGTGGTCTTTGATTTGATCAATGGTTTTTTTAAAGGTTTCGAAGGCCATAAAGCCTTTAATCCTATTCACTGTGCCTATCCCGGTATGGCATAGCGGGCAATGCAGCTGGCAGATATTTGTGGAGTCTATTTCCCATTCGTACGGATGCCCGGATGGGCGTACCTTACCCATCCTCATTCCAGCTTCTACACGTAAAAAGTTAGTGAATTTTTTCCAGGTGCCATGCCTAAAGGCAATCCTGGTTCTTGAAATCGCCCTCCCTCTCGGAACGGACAATGCCGTCCTTACAGGTTCAAAGATGTCCAAAAGTGAAAATCTCCATGAATATCCGCCTGCTTTCGGGCATGAATAATCTACGCGTATTCAAGAAAATCATAGGTGCGTATAAATTCCCTGTCAATGTTGTTGACAACTAGTGAATCCATTTCAGGAGTGCGCGTAAATGTCACAATCATATAACTCTGTTTTCAGCCACCTTTTGAGCGTGCAGGTGCTCAAGGAACGGGAAACTCTTCTGGTAAAATCCAGCCATGCTAGCAACTCTTCATAGAGGCCATATTAGGTCAGGGGAGGCGAGAAGGGTTGCGTGGAATCAAAGGCTATATAACAACCACAACACCGTGTCCCTAGTGGCCTACAATACGTTAAGCAATAGTAGGAAGTTTGAAAAAATGGACAGACTGGTCTTCAGCCTTCGGGAATTTCCGCAAAGGACACAAGGTAACAGTGCAGAAATAGATGATTCTGTGAGCGCCCCCAAAAGGGATGGCCTCACCCCGTAACAATCTTTATTTCAGAACAAACTAAGGATAAGTACTACATACCATCTTTAACCTATCCGACAAAAAGAGCCTTTGCCGCTGCGTTAGCTGATGGGTTGATTATTAATAAGCCTGGAGTTGGTGGCACTGACTGGTTTATCAAGAGCCACGCACTTGATTTATGGGCAGCAATCCATCACAAAACCATCTCGCCCTCTTTGCTCAACTTTTCAGCAAGTAACTAATCCGCTTATTCTCCGCGTGCTTACTCGGTCAGCTCTGAAATATGAATAAAGCTCATACAGGCCAAAAAGCCAGATCTGAAGTGGTGGACTAGACGAGAGTCGAACTCGTAACCCCCGCGCTGCCAGCGCGGTGCTCTCCCATTGAGCTACTAGCCCACATAATGCAATAAACCAAGGTTGGCAGGATTAAACTTCGTAACCTTTGCAATACGGCAACATGAGTGTCATTAATCATTATAGTAAAACTATAAGGTTAGTCCGCTTAAATCATAGAGGGCTCCGTATGGCAATAAGATTTCTAATCGCTTCATTCCTGGCATCAGCTTACTGGTTTGTCATGGGAGTAGCATGGACGATTTTTAATAATTCACCCAAGCCTTACCCTTAAACTTCTGAGGCAAAGGTATAATTCAGAAATCTATCTTTATAGCTATTCTCGGAGAAACCAGTGCCAGAGCAGAAGTACAATCCACGAGAAATCGAACTCAAATGGCAGGAACGTTGGGATAAAGATTCCCTGTACCGCACCGTGGATAACGATCCGCGACCAAAGTGGTATGCGCTAACCATGTTCCCCTACACTTCCGGCGACCTTCACATAGGCCACTGGTACGCCATGGCCCCCTCTGACACACAGGCACGCTATAAAAGAATGCAGGGATATAACGTCCTCTATCCGATGGGTTTCGATTCATTCGGGCTGCCGGCGGAAAACGCGGCTATAAAACGGGGCATACACCCACAAAAATGGACGATGGATAACATCGAAAGGATGCGCAAGCAGGTCAAGAGTATGGGGCCGATGCATGATTGGTCTCGTGAAATCATTACTTGCTTGCCTGAGTATTACAGATGGAACCAGTGGTTTTTCTTACAGTTCTACAAAAAGGGGATAGCTTACAGAACGAAGGCTCCCGTTAACTGGTGCCCGAGCTGTCAGACCGTACTTGCCAACGAACAGGTCCTGTCCGACGGGACATGTGAGAGATGCGGCACTACCGTTACCCACAAGGAGTTGGCCCAGTGGTTTTTTAAGACGACCAAATACGCTGAAGAGTTGCTCAACTTCGAAGGCGTAGAGTGGCCTGAGCGGATCAAGACGATGCAGAGGAACTGGATAGGGAGGAGTGATGGTGTAGAGGCGTCATTCGGCCTAGATGTGCCGGGTGTGACCGAAAAAGAGGTGCGGGTTTTTACCACGAGGGTCGACACGATATTCGGCGTGACTTTCCTGGTAATAGCACCTGAGCACCCTCTTGTGGCGAAGGTAACTACAAAAGAACGTACCGCGAAGGTGCAGGAATATGTAGAAAAAGCGAGGCGGTCCACAGACATTGAGCGGCTTGCGACCGGGCGCGAAAAGACCGGTGTATTTACAGGCGCTTATGTTACGAACAACTTTACGAACGACAGGGTGCCACTTTTTGTGGCAGATTACGTCCTTCCAGGGTACGGCACTGGGGCTGTGATGGGAGTACCCGCTCATGACCAGCGTGACTTCGATTTCTCAAAGAAATACGGCCTACCTATAAAAGCTGTGATTGCACCACCAGAAGGCTTGCCAAAAGCGATGACGGAAGCATACGAGGATGACGGTATCATGGTAAATTCGGGTCAGTTCAACGGTTTATCGAACACCGCCAGCAAGGATGCGGTCGCTAAATTCGCAGAAGAGCGCAGAATCGGCAAGCGCACAGTAACATACCGTCTCAGGGACTGGCTAGTTTCCCGCCAGCGCTACTGGGGAACGCCAATACCCATGATTTACTGCGCCAAATGCGGCATTGTGCCTGTCCCAGAGAGCGACCTGCCTATAGAACTGCCATACGATGCGCAGTTCAAACCAACCGGCGAGTCTCCGCTGGCATATCACGAAGGTTTCGTAAATACGACATGTCCAACCTGTCATGGCAAAGCGAGACGCGAGACCGATACGATGGATACATTTGTGGACTCATCATGGTATCAATTCCGATATTCCTCTCATGATTATCAAAAGGCACCATTTGATCCTGCAAAGGCCGCGCAGTGGTGCCCCATCAGCCAGTACACAGGCGGCGCAGAACACGCGAATATGCATCTGCTCTACGCAAGGTTTTTTACAAAAGCGGCCCGCGACCTCGGGCTGATAACTTTTGGAGAACCGTTTAAGCGCCTGTTCAACCAGGGAATCATCCTGGGTGAAGACCATGAAAAGATGAGCAAGAGCCGCGGCAACGTTGTAAACCCGGACGAATTTGTGGATGTTATGGGCGCTGACGCCGTGCGCACATTTCTAATGTTTGTAGGGCCGTGGGACCACGGCGGAAGCTGGAGCTCTGAGGGGCTTAACGGGATTTCTCGCTGGCTAAACAGGGTGTGGGACCTTTGCATAAGAGACACATCACGCCTGCCCGAGTCCGCGCCGAGCGGCGAGAACTCGCTGTTGCGGATCACCCATAAGACTATCAAACGGGTTACTGAAGATCTCGATAAGTTTCGATTCAATACGATGGTCGCGGCGATGATGGAGATGACCAACGCTATGGGGCGCGCGTGGGAAGATAAGTCGGCAGACAGGGCCACCTGGAAGAAGGCGATCGAGGCTTTAGTGCTTATGCTAGCGCCATCAACGCCACATTTTGCCGAGGAGCTATGGGAGGCCACCGGCCACGGCTACAGCGTACATAATCAGAAATGGCCGACATGGGACGAGAACCTGGTTATAGATAAGCAGATAACGCTTGTCATTCAAGTAAACGGGAAGGTACGAGATAGGTTAGAGGTCCCTGCCAATGTATCGGAGGACGAAGCTAAAAGTATGGCGCTCGCCAGCGATAAAGTTATGTCGCATACCAAAGATTTACAAGTTAAAACGATCGTTTATGTGCCGGGCAGGCTGATAAACATCGTCGTCGTCGGATAAGCTTGCTGCTTCCCCAAACAATCCGATGGATACTCCTGGCTGTAATGGCTTTTGGGATTATTTCAGCGTGCGGTCCAAGCGAAGCAAATATCCAGGCGACCGTTGACTTCAAGGTGCGAGATGCGATCGCGGCCATACCAAGTGCAACACCACAGCCAACCGCAACGCCCGCCAATTTTCCGACACCATTGCCCACGCCTACACCAATAGCTATTCCGACACCACTGCCTACCTCCACACCAATAGTGTTTCCGCCTACGCCCACACCTATCGTTTTCCCAACTTCTTTACCCCAGTTCACACTTGCGCCATTCAGGTTTTCAGGCTATTGGCCGTCAGTAAGAATTGAGTCTATCGGAATTGGTTTTGGAAATGGAGTGCTAATCTCCGGAACTGAAATCCTGACCGCATACCATGTAGTGAGGGGCAGAAGCACCTTACTCGTAACATTGCCCGCAGCGATTGGCATCAGTGAGACTCGAAAACCCGCAAGAGTAGTCGGCTTCAATACAATAAACGACCTGGCTCTTCTCTCCATAAATACCCCGTTCGATGTTGCCGGGATCGATTTCGCCACGATAATAGCTGCCGATTCACTGCAATGCACTACCGGCCAGCGAACCTTAACCAGGGACGGTGACGAATTGGTGATGGAAACCACTGGCGACGAACAGCAGCATATAAGCATCTATCGTGTCTGGGGCAGGCGCTCAGTCGGCGTAGGTAATTTCAAATATCTAACAGACATCGGAGGCGTCTCTGGGCTAAGCGGTGGTCCGATATATGTTGGAACGAGCCGCACACTTGCTGGGATAGTTCAGCAGCGCGACTTAGGGCTGACCAGCCTCAAGCCGATAATAGCGATGGACGGCTGCCAGATAGCGAATTTGTTACCAAGTCTTAGAAGCGGAAGCAGCGGCTAAAGGCCATCTAGTTTTATACCAAGACGAGAGTTTTCATCCTTAACTCTCTTCAACGTATAGTCGTAAAAGAACATGTCTAACTTTGAGAGTTCCGCGCGAATTTTTTCGCTATTGCTCTTGTCAAAGCTCGCCTCGTTGTACGTTTTGCCTTCTTTGAATTGAGGATAAATTACTGCACTCTTGATTGAGAATTTTCCAGAATATGCTTCGTCTAAACCCATCACAATGTAAGAGACCGATACTGCTGATAAGTCATTTTCGGACGAAACCTTTTTAATCACAGACTCTATGAGTTGGATATTCTCAACCATGGCATCCAGAATCTCCTTTGGAACATCCGACAGATTAACAGTAAATCGTTTCTGAGACATGACTGTCTCCGGATAAAAGGGGTCTTCCATCAGGAGTGTGTAGGTTACAACAATGGAGCCTTCAAGGGGATGAGCTTTTTCAGCAAGAGTTCTGCGCAGATCCCACCGGATCGCGAGCCTCTTAAACTTTATCTGCCTGCTTAAGCTTTGCATTAGTTAGACAAAACGCTTCCTACAAAATCTCGGGCACCGTTAATAAAGTTAATGCTGGTTGTGACGTTGCGCCCCTCTATTTGAAGTGTTTTGAGTCCAAGCATTCCTCCACCTGTGACCACACCACACGCGATCGCCTTCTGTTTCAGCGCAACCACAGTGCCAGGTTTCTTACCTAAAGTATCCTCGTTTAACAGCTCCGCATCCAGAATCTTCAAAAGCTTCTCATTCCAACGCGTGTAGGCGGTCGGCCAGGGGTTATAGGCCCTCACACGAAGCCATATGTCCCTAGCAGGAAGTTGCCAGTCTATTTTGCCGTCTTCTTTTTTTATGAGTTTTACGAGCGTAGCTTTTGCGTGATCCTGGTCCCGCGGAGTTATTTTTTGAGCATCTCCCTGGTGGTGAAGCCACTCTTGCAGAGTAGCGACTAGCAAATCGGCGCCTATGTCCGATAATTTCTTCGTCAGTGTACCCGTGGTGTCGCTGGAGTCTATATCAGCCTCAGTCTGTGCCAGCACCGGGCCTGAATCGACGGGGCCAGGCTTGATCATAATTATCGATATGCCGGTCTTGGTATCGCCGTTAAGGATGGCTGCGGGAATCGGCGTAGCGCCACGGTATAAAGGAAGCAGGGAAGGATGCACATTGATGCACCCGAACGGCGCCAGGTTAACGATATCATCCGGAAGTATCTTGCCGTACGCCGCGACCACTAATACGTCAGGCTCAAGCAATTTCATGTCCGAAAGCGCCTGCGGATTCTTTAACGTAGGCGGCTGAAAAACCGGAAGGCTGTTGGCGACGGCATACTGTTTTACAGGGGGAACGTCCACCGAGCGGCCCCTGCCAGATGGTTTATCGGTTTGCGTATACACGCCTACGATACGGTAGCCGGCACTATGAAGGCCGGCAAGGGACGGCACGGCAAAAGCAGGGGAGCCCATAAACACGACCCTTATCTGACCTTCGATCGTCACTGCAGATCCATCGTCTCCTCGACAATCTTGCCGCTTTGAATCTTGAAGGCTCGCAGCACAGGATTGGACGGCTCCCTAAGAGACACGATGAGGTAATACTGGTCGGGCCATGTTGCCTGGCGGACATCCGTTGGAGAAGGATAGGCCTCCGAGTGTGTATGAGAGTGGTAGAAGGCCAATATCTCTTCGTCGTTTTGATCCGCTATTTTTTCTACTTTCAACATATCTTTCGGATCCATGACGTATTTGACCGGGCTCGCGTCCATGTTGCGAACGATATGGTGCTGCGTTACCTTATCATTTTTACCGGTAAGCATCCCACAGCACTCGTTAGGCGCCTCCGCCTTAGCATGAGCCACGATTAGATCGAAGAATTTACGTTCCACCTTTAACACGGTTAATCTCCTGCACATTCATTTTATACAGATAAGTAACTAATAAACGATTTGGCATATTCTACCCGTGTTCTAGTAAAATCTAGCGAACTGGCAAGCTTGAGCAGGAAAGGGAATTTTCATGGATATAAAAATTGCAATCACCGCAGGAGATGGAATCGGCCCCGAGGTT
The DNA here is from genome assembly GCA_009692825.1 of Dehalococcoidia bacterium. Lineage (GTDB taxonomy): Bacteria > Chloroflexota > Dehalococcoidia > SHYB01 > SHYL01 > SHYL01. The sequence continues at coordinate 47,977 of SHYL01000001.1, forward strand.
GTCGAGGAGGCTTTAAAAGTACTCGAAGCCGTGAATAGAAGGTTTGGCCATAAGCTTACCCATTCCAGCTGGCTCATCGGCGGATGCTCGATCGATAAGTTCGGCAGCGCGATAGAGCCAGGAACAATCGAGGGATGCAAAAAAGCTAACGCCGTCCTGCTAGGCGCAGTCGGGGGACCAAAGTGGGACGACCCTAAGGCCAAGGTGAGACCCGAGGATGGGTTGCTTCATCTCAGAAAGGCCCTGGGGCTCTTCTCAAATCTGCGCCCTGTAAAAAGCCACAAAGCCTTATTAAGCGCATCCACACTAAAACCGGAGGCGCTCAACAACGTAGATATGGTCGTTGTGCGAGAGCTAACGGGCGGCCTGTACTTCGGCAAACCAAAAAAGCGGTGGGAAACATCTCGCGGACGCAAGGCAGTGGACACGATGGCCTACTCAGAACAGGAAGTAGAGCGGATCATGCGCGTCGGGTTTGAACTGGCGCGAGGGCGCAGAAAGAAGCTGACGTCCGTAGATAAGGCCAACGTGCTGAAAACGAGCCAGCTATGGCGTGAGGTCGCAAACGAGGTAGCGAAGGAATACGCTGACGTGAAGATGGACTCGATGCTGGTAGACACATGCGCTATGCGCCTTGTAACGAACCCCGCATACTTTGACGTTATTGTCACGGAAAACACATTTGGAGACATCCTTACAGACGAAGCAGCGGTGTTGGCAGGTTCGATGGGAATGCTGCCGTCAGCGAGCCTCGGCGGGAAAGAATTAATAGCTGGTAAGGGCAGATTTAAGGATAGGACTTTCGGGCTATACGAACCGATACACGGCAGCGCTCCGGACATAGCCGGTCAGAACAAAGCGAACCCGCTGGCGACAATTTTAAGTGTGGCTATGATGCTCAGATATTCCTTCGGTCTGCATACGGAGGCGGAACTCATAGAGAGAACCGTCAGCTCCATAATCGACGACGGGTACCGCACTCAGGACCTGATGCGAGAAGGTATGCGGCTGATGAACACGCAGGAGATGGGCTCATTAGTCGCAAGCAAGGTTACAGCCTAGGCAGGCGAGATGTTCAGGCCTTTGATTGCAGAGGTTAAGCCGGCATTTTCAGGCAGCAGCCTCCAGAATACTTCGTTACTGAGAAGCAAGCCTTTACTGGTAAGTTTTAGGCGTTCGCCGTCTAATGAAATCAGTCCCATTTCTTTTGGTACTTGAACTTTACGAAGCAGTTCAATCCAGACTTGTTCGCCAAATCTGGCCGCAAAATCGGTTTTGCTTACTCCGTCTTTAACCAGACGCAGGCCAAGTATCGCAGTCTCAGCTTGCTCCAAAGGCTTATCGATATGCTCAATGTAATCGATGGGCGAAAGCGACTTCAAGCTTTCAGGAAAAGTGCCCAATGCTATCTCAGGTTTCCATTTCCCATATTCCTGCGGGATGCGTATCACAGAAAATCTGTGGTCTCTAAAAGAAGAATGGGCGCCCGGTCCGAGACCTATGTAGGGCAGGTTTTTCCAGTACGTAAGGTTATGGCGGCATTCCTTGCCCTCAAAGGCCCAGTTCGAGATTTCATAGTGAGAATATCCAGCCCTGGCGAGCGTTTCCCTAGCCAGCTCATACATGTCTGCGGCCAGGTCTGGATCAGGCGCGGGCAGTTTACCGCGATTTACGTCGCGCCACATGGGCGTATCCTCTTCCAGTGTAAGCGCATACATTGAAATGTGAGCGGGCCTTAGAGAGAGGGCTTCATCGAGATTCTTACGCCACCCGTCCATTGTCTGGCCCGGCAAGGAATAAATCAGGTCGAAATTTACGCTTTCAAACCCCGCCTGCTTGGCTATGCTTACAGCTTCCCTCGCCAGCTGGGCTGAGTGCCGTCTGCCCAGAGCTCGCAGCGCGGCATCATCAAAGGTTTGTATGCCCATGCTGAGGCGCGTAATGCCCACCTGATAAAGCCTCTGAAAATGCGCGAGGCTGCAATCACCGGGGTTGGCTTCAAGCGTTACTTCAGCGCCTTCAATGATGTTAAAGACGCTGCGCAGAGCATCCATAATCGACTGCACCTGTGGGGCGGAAAGCAAGGACGGCGTGCCGCCGCCAAAAAACACGGTGTGAACGTCAGGCTTTTTAAGGTATGCCCCCCATCGCAATATATCTTTGCGCAGGGCCTCAACGTACTCCGGTATCCAGTCTTCAAGGCCCGTGTAAGTGTTGAAGTCGCAATACGAGCAACGCGTGGTGCAGAAGGGAATATGGAGATAGATGCTTAGCGGCGGCATATCAGGCTACTCATTGTGTAAGAATTCGATAATATCTCCGTCTTTAACAACGTAGGTCTTACCTTCCTGCCTCAGGACTCCCCTTTTTCTTGCTTCTACAAACGATTTTTCACCAGTACGGGGAGCAGCGTTTAGCTTCACAAAGTCATCATAGCCCAGGACCTCTGCCCTGATAAACCCTCGCTCTATATCAGAATGAATCTTGCCTGCCGCCTTCTGGGCAACCATTCCAGTCGTAATAGTCCAGGCTCTTACTTCATCAGGGCCGACCGTAAAGAACGTCTGCAGCCCCAGTAATTCATATGAGCTGCGTATCACTTTGCTTAAGCCAGATTCTTGTGTTCCGAGAGAGGCACGGAATTCTTTAGCGTCTGCTTCACCCATTTGAGCAAGCTCTGCCTCAATCTTGCCTGATATCACGACAAGTTTCACCGACGGACTTGCAAATTTCGCGCGAAGCTCCTTTTCGATTTTATCTGAGTCTGCAATCGACTCTTCACCGATATTTACGACCACGAGCAAAGGTTTGGCGGTGAGCAATCCATAGTTTGCCAGTGTTTTGCTCTCTTCCTCTGTGAACTGCTGCTGGCGGACTGGCTTTTCCTGTTCGAGGGCTTCTTTAATGCGGGAAGCGAGCACTAGTTCTCGAGCCGCGGCTTCTCGTTCCTGAGGCTTGTTACCCTTCTGCGCCTCTTTCAGGCGCTGCACTCTACGCTCAAGGACTGCGAGGTCTGAAAACGAGAGCTCAATATCCAACGTCGCAATGTCCCTTTCAGCGCTGACGCTTCCCAGGGAATGCGGCAGAGACGGGTCTTCAAAGGCTCTGGCTACGTGCAAGATTGCATCCGCTTGTTGAAGGTGTAATAAGAACTGGCCGCCGATTCCCTCTGAGGTTCCGAAGCCTTTTGCGCTTGCGGGAAGGTCCACGTAGTGGACTTCCGCTGGAAGGATTTTCTTTGGATTGAATCTTGCCGTCAAGTAAATCATCCGTGGATCGGGCACCTTAGCCACACCGAGGTTAGGCTTCGCTTGTGTAGCGGAGTAGGCGCTTGTTGGAGCGCTGCCTGCCGACAGAGCATTAAATATGGTCGTTTTCCCACTTTTCGGGAGTCCGATAATTGTAAGCTGCAAGTTTTCCTCCGAGCTATTCTTGGTCAATTGTAACTGAACGGCATTTTCAAGCTCATATAATTGGCTTATGATTCACATCCTTCACGGGGCTAACGATCTTCTGCGAGACGAACGCCTGTCAGAGCTAAGAACTGCGCACGGCAAAGGCGAAGAGGCTGAGCTTAACACCGTAATTCTGGACGGGTCCACAGCCACTTTTGACACGGTAGCCGCTGCATGCAATACCCTGCCGTTTTTTACACCCAGGAGACTTGTAATAATCAAAGGCCTCATGGGCAGAATGGAGCGGGGCGAGAGGCGTGCCGGCAGGCGTGTGATGACGCCTGACGAAGAGAAAAAAGAGTCAGAGTGGAAACCGTTACGCAGCATGCTGGGCGTGATGCCGATAAGCACAATCCTTATTGTTGTCGAAGGCATCATATCCAGGAGCAATCCCATCCTATCTGAGCTTTCTTCCCTTGCTTCAATCGAAGAGTTTTACAACATGCGAGGCGCGCAGTTCGACCAGTGGCTGAGCTCCAGGTTCGTAAATGCCGGGGCAAAGATTACTCCTGAGGCACAGAGGCAGCTTTCATTCATGGTCGGCGCCAATATGCGCCAGCTGCAGCAAGAAGTCTACAAGCTGGCAACCTATGCAGGCGGACGCACGATAACTGAGGAAGATGTCGCGTTGATGATACCCGACGCAAAAGAGGGCAACATTTTTGCGATGGTAGACGCGATTATCGACGGCCATACCGGTCAGGCACTGAGAATGGCTCACAAACTACAGGACGAGGGCATGAGCGTTCAGCAGATGCTGGCGATGGTGGCCAGACAGGCGAGGCTTCTTATCCAGGCGAAAGCGCTCTCGCAAAAGAAAGTTGACGACGAAGAACTGGCGTCTAGGCTGGGTATAACGTCAGATTTTGTATTCAAAAAGACTATGGAACAAACACGGAGACGCACTCATCAGCAAATGGCCGCGCTGCTTGGGCAGTTGTTGGATATCGATATTTCAATCAAACGTGGGCAGCTTCCGGAAGACACCGCTATGGATGTGTTGATAGCGGGAGCGCAGCCGTAAGCTAATCGCTGGTGTACATGCGGTTGTAGCAGGCCACCATATGGCCGGGAGTCACCTGTTCCAGCGGCGGCCTTCCACCGTTACGGCATGAATTAAGGGCCTTTGAGCAGCGCGATAGGAATGGGCACTTATCAGGCATGTCTATCATGTTGGGCATGCTTCCTGGTATTTGCCTGAGTGATTTATCAGGCTGGTCTATCCTCGCAATAGTCTGCAAGAGCGACCATGTATATGGGTTGGTTGGCCGCATGAACAATGTTTCCGTCGATGAAAACTCCATCAGGCTGCCGCCGTACATTACGGCCACCTGGTCTGCCATCTGCGCGACGATACCCATATCGTGAGTGATAAGAATGATCGATGTTCCCGCCTGGTCACGCAGCCGCCTGATTTCACCCATGATTTGCGCCTGCAAGGTCACGTCTAAAGATGATGTAGGCTCGTCCGCGATGAGTATCTTGGGCTTCATCACCATGGCCATAGCCAGCATCACGCGCTGGCACATGCCTCCGCTGAGCTGGAATGGATACTGTGAAAATATCCTCTTGGGGTCCGGCAGACCTGCGCTATTCAACGCCGCAATAGCTTCACGCTGGCCATCCCGCTTGGAGATGCTGCGGTGAACCATAATCGTCTCCTGGACCTGCTCGCCCACGGTAATCACGGGATTAAGGCCAGTAACCGGATCCTGGAACACCATAGAGATGTCCTTACCACGTATGTCCCTCAACTTATTTTTATCGGCCGTTAGGAGATCAGTTCCTTCGAACATCGCCCGGCCGGACATGATCTTGCCCGGGAATGGGATAAGTCCTAATAAGGAAAGGGCCATAACCGTTTTACCTGAGCCGCTCTCTCCTACCACGCATAGAATCTCGCCTTTTTTAAGCGTCATGTTAAAGTCGTTGAGAGCTTTAACTACTCCCTGCTTAAGAAAGAAATGGGTCGTGAGGTTTTCAACCTGTAAGATGGGGGTATCTGTCATTGTATTTTGCCAGTGTTTGGCGCATTGTACCATCCAAAAAATTGCATACAGTTAACAAAGTAAAATGTCAAGGTTTTGCTCGTCAGCAAAGTTGATACTTTTTCCCTCAAAATCCCCTTGACCTATGCTCTGCGTATTGCTAATTTTGTCACCGTCTCGATTTCTTATGGCGGCCTTCAGCACTTCAAGCTGTACCTCGCCATTTGTGAAAGCCACGGAACTAGGCCACAGGGTACTTTTTTCTCTTTTTTAGGATATAAAATGAATTCTAAAGGTCCAGGCCAGATATGGGAAGCGGCACTCGGAGAGTTGCAGCTTCAGGTAAACAGGGCCAGCTTCAATACTTTCTTAAAAGGCACCAAAGGCGTTCATCTCACGCATGAAGTATTCACTATTCATGTGGAGAAGGCGTTTGCCGCCGAATGGCTGGAAAAGAGGATGCGTCCCCTGATCGAGAAAACGATAGCCGGCATCCTGCAGCAGCAGGTAGAGGTGCGATTCAAAGTAGGTACCGAGGAATCTTTGCCTGAGCCCGCAGCTACAGAGCTGACCTCGCCTAACATAAAAGAACCGATTGCAGCGCCTCAGCCTTCCAATCGATGGGGAAAGCTGAACCCGAATTTTAACTTTGACAACTTCGTCGTGGGCAGCTCAAACCGCCTTGCGCACGCTGCGGCTTACGCTGTAGCCGATAACCCTGGTAAGAGCTTCAATCCTCTTTACATATATTCCGCGCCGGGGCTTGGGAAGACGCACTTGCTTCACGCGATCGGCCACGCAGTAACCGCTAAGGGACTGAATGCGCTTTATGTAAGCATGGAACAGTACGTCAATGATTACGTGACATCCATTCGTGAACATGCGCCAGCAGCATTCAGGGACAAGTACAGGAATGTCGATGTGCTGCTCATCGACGATATCCAATTTCTAAGCGGTAAGGACTCTACGCAGGAGCAATTCTTCCATACCTTTAATCACTTACATAACGAGTCCCGTCAAATCGTATTGACCTGCGACAGGGCGCCCACCTCTATCACCTTTTTACAGCTTGAAGATCGGCTGGTTTCGCGGTTCCAGGGAGGGCTCACGGCTGATATACAGCGCCCTGATATTGAAACCAGGCTGGCGATTTTGCATAACAAGGCCAAAAAGTTGGGGTGCTCTGTAAACGAAGACCTACTTGTGATAATGGCAAAGCCTTCCAGCAAAAATATAAGAGAGCTAGAGGGAACACTTAATAAGGTTGTAGCGATTTCTCAGTTGACTAAGCGGCCCATCAACCTTGATTTAATCTCTGAGGTTATGGCCTCAGATCATTCTCAGCCTCAGCAAAATATTAACCCGGGAGCAATTATCGATGCCGTTGCCAGGTACTTCACTCTAGACAAGCTGGATCTATCGGGAAGCAGCCGGGTGAAGGAACTTGTTTCGGCCAGACATATCGCGATGTACTTGATACGTCAGGAGACGAATAAGTCGCTCTCTGAAATCGGACAGCTCTTGGGAAATCGTAATGCGAATACCATCTCACATGGGTTACAAAAGATAGAAGAGTTAATGAAATCTGACCAAGGTTTCAGAAGAACTGTCCTTGAAATAAGGGACTTAAGCTCCAGCAAGCGCTCTCTGTCCGCATAAGTCCGCTATAACATCCCGGTAATCTCTGTCTTATTGCTCTACAGTCCCCTATTGGACAGCTTTGATTCCGACGATTTAGCGCTCAGTTTTCTATAAGTGACATAATCTCTATTGTTACGATTAATTTAAATAGATAAGTAATTAACTATTAATACAATGACAGACTTAATAACGGTTTCGTTAACCGCTGGGAAGGGCGGGAGAGGACACGTCTCCTTTAGAAGGACAAAACAGGTAACTAAGGGGGGGCCGGATGGGGGTTATGGAGGGAATGGAGGGGACGTAGTTATTGAAGCGAGGGAAGACGTAAGGGATCTAGTGGAGCTTAAGGGGAGGCCGAAAATAGTTGCCGGGGCTGGGGGAGAAGGAGGGAAAAGCGGACTTGCAGGGAAAAGAGGAGAAAACCTACGAATAAAGGTTCCGGTAGGAACTATCGTGCGGAGAGATAATGCTGAGGGCAGGATAGAAGCGGATCTCGAAGTGGACGGGGACGCCGTAATTGTTCTGGGAGGAGGAGTGGGGGGTAGAGGGAACATCACTTTTGCGGGCCCCCGGAACAGAACGCCGATTCTAGCTGAGGCTGGAGAGCTGGGTGAAACAGCGCTTGTTGAAATTGAGGTTCGCGTGAAGGCAGACATGGCGATAATCGGGCAGACCCAGGCAGGTAAATCATCCCTGCTGAATCTATTAACTAACGCAGGCGTTGAGGAACGGGAGTATTCCTACTCTACAGCCGAACCCGTTATAGGCTCAGTCACAATAAGAGGGAAAGAAAAGAAAGTTATAGAGATCCCAGGATTGTTCCGAGCGGGAGAAGAAAAGACTGGGCTAGGCAGTAAGTTCTTAAGGCATGCGGATAGAGCAAACTTCCTAGTATTGATGATTTCGGAAGAAAATGATCTGAGTAACGAAGCGGAGCGGCTGGACGCAATTTTTTCAGAATCGTGGCCCGCGCTCCTTGAGAAGCCCCGAATTTATGTAAGGGCGAAAAGGAAGAACCACCGATTCGATGTTTACGCTAAGGACAAGAGCAGCCTTCACCAAAATATGCCGGCTGAGGAATTAAAGGTTCTCCTACTGTCAGAGTTATCAAAAACTGAAAATAGAGACAGAACAAAAGCCAAGAATTACGATATGGGGCGGCTTAAGAACAGGGACAGACTTCAGAATGAAGACCCCATAGTAGAAAAATCGGGTACACAGTATGTTCTTAAATCTACCCTTGCTGAAATGCTTGCGCATGGAACGGACATGAATACGTGGGAAGCTCAGTCACAATTCAGAGGACAGCTTAAGGACTGGAAGCTCGCAAGACTTATCGAACGGCAAGGGATTAAAGAGGGGGATGAATTGCGGGTGGGCAAGAAAGTTGTAAAGTGGTAAAGCAGAGGCAAATAGGCGTCCTCGGAGGGACGTTTGACCCAATACACCTCGGACACCTGATAATAGCCGAGTACGCAGTTGACGATGCTTCTCTGGATAAAGTGGTTTTTGTCCCCGCAGGGGAGCCGTATATGAAAAAGAGGACTATTTCCTCCGCGGTCGATCGGCTCGCCATGGTTGAGCTGGCGATTAAAGGGAACCCAAAATTCGAATCATCTGATGTGGACATAAATCGCGCAGGCCCAACTTATACAATCGATACGTTGAGAGCATTGAGGGCAAAGCTAGGCGATGGGGCTGCACTTTCCCTGATAATGGGTGCGGATTCCGTGGCTGAACTGCCCAGATGGCATAAAGTAAAAGAACTCTTAACCATATGTACAATCCTGGCATTCGCACGGCCTGGCGTCACAAGAGTAGTTGCGCCTGAAATGAAGAGCAAAATCAACTGGGTAGAGGCGCCGTTAGTAGAGATAAGCGCTACCGATATAAGAGACCGAGTTAAAGCGGGTAAGAACATAACTTACATCGTTTCGGAGCGGGTAAAAGATTACATAAAGAAGAGAGGACTGTATCAGAAAAATGGCAAACCTCGATAAGGCACTCCTTGATAGGCTTATGAAGTTGCTTGTTGAAACCGGCGCACTTCAGTTCGGCGAATTCACACTGTCCAGCGGGGTGAAGAGCACCTATTACCTTGACGGCCGCAAGGCGTCCTATCACCCGGAGGGAGCATATGTGATCGGCCAGCTGGTCTACCAGGCGCTTGAAGGCACCGGAGCAGAGGCCGTAGGCGGGCTTACGATGGGTGCTGACCCGATTGCCGTTGGTACGGGTATCGTCAGCCACCAAAAGGGCAAGCCTCTGGCAGTGTTCAGCGTTAGAAAGGAACCCAAGGAGCACGGCACCCGCAAACTGATAGAGGGCAGCCTTCCTGATAAGCCTGGTGTTAAAGTTGCGATTGTTGACGATACGATGACAACAGGCGCATCGCTGGCAAAGGCCGCGAGCACGGTGGAGGAAGCAGGTTGCAAAGTGGTGAAGGTTATAGCGATAGTAGATCGCATGCAGGGCGGAGTCGAGGCGCTCAGGAGCAAAGGATATGACGTGCAAGTGCTCATAGACCTGGATAAAAGCGGTAAGTTAAGACCATCTGCGCAACCTTAGAATTTGATTTGACACGTATTTTTAGCGAGACTATATTTACGAGGCTTTCAGCACTCCTGTCGATACATTCAGAAAGGACATAACAAATGGCACCGTATGCTCACCCCGAAGTATTAGTTGAGACTGATTGGGTAGCTCAACACAAAAATGATCCCAAAGTGAAAATTGTGGAAGTGGATGTAGATACGTCGGCGTATCAGCAAGGTCACATTTTAGGTTCTATCGCATGGAACTGGACTACACAAACCCAGGATCAGGTCCGACGAGACATACTCAATAAAGAGCAGGTAGAAGCTCTTATGAACCAATCCGGCATCAGCAACGATGACACAGTTGTGCTCTATGGGGATAACAATAACTGGTTCGCGGCATATGCTTTCTGGCTGCTGAAAATGTACGGACATAATGACATCCGCTTGATGAACGGCGGCCGCAAGAAATGGCTAGACGAAAAGCGCGAAACGACCACTGATGCTTCACCAACACATTCAAGCACAGGATATAAAGCCAAGAATGCAGATTCGAGCCTAAGAGCGCAGTGGAGTTATGTACACGATGGTTTGTCCAAGAAGGACCGCGCACTTGTTGATGTGAGGTCTCCAGCTGAGTACAAGGGGGAGATATTGGCGCCGCCTGGTCTTATAGAGACAGCCCAAAGAGCGGGACACATCCCAGGAGCGAACAGCATTCCATGGGGGCAGGCTATGAAGGAAGACAATACTTTCAAATCAGCCGAAGAGCTCAAAGCCCTCTATGCAGGAAAGGGTGTCACTGAGGATAAAGATGTTGTCGCCTATTGCAGAATCGGCGAGAGGTCATCTCATACATGGTTTGTCCTTAAATATCTGCTCGGATACAAAAAGGTGCGCAACTATGACGGCTCCTGGACAGAGTGGGGAAGTATGGTAGGAATGCCGATAGAGAAGCCGTAGCATGAGCATCAACGAGGCGTCATATGAAGCGCTGCTTCTCAAAAAAGCGCTGGCTCAGGGGAACCTTCAGCTGACGCCAATATTTTTCGATATCGATGTTCTAGATAAGTACAGATCAGTGTCATGGTTTTCTCTAATTCGGAGTAATACTATCGGGCGGCTGAAGCGTGAAGGTAGTTGGAGTCTGGACTTTGGCATATCGCCGGGAGAAAAGGTCATCCATGTTTCCGCTGGGGATATTGCCGATAGGCTGCCTCCTGATGAGCAGGCTCATTGGATAAAGCATCTGTCCGCTCCCGCGATGAGTCAGAACTTCATGAAGACCAGGCTTACCATAGGGGCATGCATAGACGATGGCGATACCCGGAAATGGTGAATCATGGCGAAATTAACAAACGAGCAGATTGAAGCTAATCTAAAGACACTGAACGGATGGTCACTTCAGGGTGACTCGATCATAAAGAGATATGTTCTAAAAGACTTTACAAATGCGGTTGCTTTCGTGAATCATGTGGGTTGGCTGGCCGAGAAAGCAGATCACCACCCCGATATAAACATCCACAGGTATAAAAACGTCACGCTTACGTTTTCAACGCATTCTGAGGGCGGCATCACAGAGAAAGACTTTGAGATGGCGAAACGGATCGATTCTTAAACTGTTATCCGCTTGAAAACATCATGCGCCACGTGTGGAGCAGCGGACCGACATTTTCTCGCTGAGGCGCTGCAGGAAGTTTCTCTTCTAAATTTCCACCCATCGATTCATACAGGTTCTTGCATATATCCATGAAGGCGTCCAGGTTGCCCTCCTCTCGAAAGAAATAGATTGTTTCGGTGAATCCCTCTACGAAACTATTGAGGTAATCCTCGTCCTTATTTCCATCGTCCATAAGCCTTATATCAATAGCATGAATTATGGCTTCGGCATCCTCCATGCTGTACATAGTCTCGATTTCAATATATTCACCAGATTCTTCGTTGTACATGGCAATTCCTCCGCAACGCCCACTTTATCAGGTAGTATCAGTTTGGTCTTGAACAACGCTAAAGTATTGCTTAACAGGTCTTTCAGGTGATTGTAGTCCTGGCTAGTGTATTATTTCTGTGCAGATTCACGGTGCCGAGTTGTGTAGCGGTAGCACGGGGGACTTTGAATCCCTTAGCCCAGGTTCGAACCCTGGCTCGGCAGCATCATCTTTTCCTCAGGTCGTCATCATTCTTCACGCGTTTATAAAACAGGTATGCAAACGCGAAACAGAGGCCAATAAGTAAAATTATCCAGAGTATTGTCATCTTTGAAGTGTCCTCAACAACCTATCAGGATTTGAAGAGATACGAAAGAGGGGATGCAATTTGCATCCCCTCTTCAATTTTCTGTTCTGCTATTTAAGGAGCGGTTCTGGTTGCGTCAGCCAGCCATAGTTCGCTTAAGAATGGCGGACCATTGCGCATCGGGTTATTCCGCACCCTGGAGCTTGCGGCCGTATAACCTTTGCCTACCGGGATCCAAATGTTATAAGAGCCCAGTGTGTCGAAGTCCCATAGATACCTAGCATACTGTCTTAGCTTAGCCGGGTCGGTCGCGACCTTCAGTTCCTTGATTACCTTGTTCATTTCAGGGTCATTGACCTTGGCCGTATTTTGTACGGCATCCTTATCGTACTTCGTCTTTGCATACCATCCAACATAGCGCTGCTCAAAGAGCATGTGCGTAAGCGCTATGTCCTGGTAGGGGCGGTTGAAGTAGTACGGGTTGTACGTCGCCATGTCCATAGGGTTGAGTTCAAACTCTATGCCATTCTGTTTCAAGAGAGCCTGGAATGTCTGGGCAATGATGGGATACGCACCGCCGCCGAATGCCATCGGACTTGCGATCTTAATCTTTCCATCCACGAAGCCAGCTTCTACGAGCAGCTTCTTTGCTTCAGTTGGGTTATATTTGTAGTAAGGTCCGAACTTATCGAAGCTGAAAGGCTCGTCGGAAACAAGGTCCCAGGCTATTGGTACGCTGTAGTCCCATCGGCCTTCACCTACGACTGTATCCCCATGCTTGGCTTTATCCAAGGACATGTTTACAGCTCGCCTTACCCGAACGTCATTCCACGGAGCTTTGGTTGAGTTTAGGGTCATGCCCTGGCCACCACTGCGCCCCGTATAGAACACGCGCATATCCATGTTTGTACCAAGAGCAACTATATCGTCTGTGTTTCCGAGTGGGAAATCCGTCTGCCCTGCCCGGAAAGCAGCCACTGAGGTTGCGCGGTCAGGGATGTAGGCCACCTCAACTGCGTCAGTGTAAGGCAGGACATTGCCCTTAGCGTCCTTCTGCCAGTAATCAGGATTCCTAACAAAGCTTGCGCCCTGTCGAAGTTCGAAACGCTTCAGTATGTAAGGGCCTGTGCCAATCGCGGTAGTAGTGAGTGAACCGCCCCCATCGCGTACAAGCTCTGGTGGGAGGATGTAATCGATGATCGCGAACAACTCATTTACTGCGAAAGCATTAGGCTCTTTTAACTTCACTACGACTGTGTATTTATCCGGTGCGGTAGCATCTTCCACCTGTCCGTAGCGGTCAAAGCTAGTTGAGTCTATTTCTTTGTAGCGCTTGATATTGAAGACTACGTCATCCGCGACGAACTCGCGACCGTTCAATGGCGCTACCATCTGCCACTTAATACCCTTTTTCAGCTTGAAGGTGTATGTCGTAAGGTCTGCGGAAGCAGTCCAGCTATCCGCAAGCAATGGCGCCAGTGTACTGAATTCGTTGTCCTTATTTGGGCCCCACTCATAGAGCTTTTCATAAGCATATTTCATGGTATCCGATAGACCGGCACTCTGGTTTCTCTTGGAATCCAGAATGAATGAAAACGTGGTTGGTCTTCGGAGAGTTCCGCCATATTTGATATTATCCATCTCAGCTTGGCCTAGAAATGCCTTGTCGAGAACGGTACCAGTCTGCCCCTTAACTGTGGGAACTGCAGTAACCGTAGGGCCACTTGCGGATGGAACAGTGGTAGCTGTGCCAGTCTTCGGTGGATTGGTTGCTTGAACTGCGGGGGTCTCTTTCTCGCCACCACCGCAAGCTGCAAGCATCACGCCCGTGACTGCAAGGGCAAGGAGATGCTTAGAAATGCTTGATAGTCTCATAATGCTCCTCAACTTTTAGTTTGATAACGAACTAGGATAACATAAAAGTCCCACAAAACGGCAGTAGCGGGGAGTTTACATAAATCTTCACTATCGATTATTACCAGCGAGTTATGAGCCATGATAAAGCTAATAACGGCACAGACATGCTTAGAAGCTTTAAAATCCTTTCAGGAGTCCCCATCAAATTGTTCAGAGAGATTTGTGTCAACTAAGGTGCTCTGCTGCAAGTGGTTGTGGGGTTTTAAGTGGCGGCCTTGTTTTCGCAAACATGAAAGCGCATAAGATGAGAGCGGCTGCACTGGCCCACCATACCGGTTCAAGCTTGCCCGTAAGATCGCCAATATAGCCTGTGAGCGGTCCACCCGCCGCACTGAACGCCATAACTATCATCATTGAATAGCCGCGTATGCTGCCTACATTGCTCCTGCCGAAAAAGTCGGCCCATATCGTGCTTTGGAGAACCATGAGAATTCCGAGCGAGAAGCCCCATGTAGCGGACGACATGAACATCAGAGTAGGGCCATGAGCCACCGATACTAGTGAGATACTGGTAGCCAGAAGCAGGAATCCAAAAACAGCAAGATTCCGACCGCCCACTCTGGTAGCGATTGAGCCGACGCATAAGGCCATCACTGCGGCAGTCATACCCTCCATTGGCCCTAGCAATGACACTATCCTGTCGCTGATGCCCTGGTCCTGAAAATAAGGGACGCGAAAGACATTTATCGTTGCGGTGGCAAACATCTGGACACCGAAAGCTAGCGTTAGTGCCCAAAATGCTTTTGTGCGCAGTGCTTCGTGGCGTGTCCACTGAGTCTCGGACGCTAGCGCAGGCCTGCTTCCTGATTTGACCTCGGATTTGCTGGCTGCTCCGTCCGGCAGAAGCCCCATATCCTCAGGCTGAGCACGCAGCAATAAGATCGATACCGGAACGACAATTACCGCGCCTGCAATGCCAAGAATCATCCACGTCGCTCTCCAGCCATAAGCGCCTATCAGCATTTGAGTGACGGGGAAGGAGAGCATGATACCGACGGGCACGCCGAGATAGACGTACGCCATAGCCTTTGCGCGCTTTTCTATAAACCATTTGGCCGGTGTTGTTGAAGTGAGCAGCTGGGAGCCGCCCGTCAGCCCAATAAATCCAAACATTGCGAATATGCCGATGGTTTCCCAGGCATGGTGAACGGTGCCCATTAATACCATTAGAATGCCTACAAGCAGGCCGATGGCTGCCAGTATCCACTTTGGGCCGTGCTTGTCCAGCATGCGCCCCAAAAAGACACTACTGGCGGCCGCAGTGAGCACGCGCGTGGTATTCATCCATCCGAATGTAGCTTGGCTGAAGCCTAGCTCCTCGCGCATGGGTTTGACGAAAAAGCCGAAGTTTGCGGAGCCCATCGTGATTGCAACGCCGGTTATTGCCGTCATCGCCCAGACGATGACCCATCCGTAGAAAAGGCCGCTGTGTTTCTTTGGAGAATCTTGAGAGATTGTTTTCATAATTATCGTCTGACTAGGATACACCATGTCTAACGATGGTTAGCTAACGTGCGAAGTTGATGAATTGGGAGGGATAATTAGTGGTTGGTGTGAAAGGATTCGAACCGATGGCAGCGACCCCACCTTGTCTTCAGGGAGCAAGATAATTGGGATCTAGTTGGAGTTCAAGGAGTCGAAGGGAGTATTCCACGATTTGCCTGCACGAGCAAAGTACACCGATAAATCGAAAATAGTAATGTTATATTTTAAAGGTGACTCAACTAGACAGCGTGTTTTAGGATTATGCGATGAAGCGCTCCAGGAAAGCTGACACCCCTCAACCCCCCGCGGGGGGAGTAAACCGTCGCCAATTTTTGACGCAGGCGGCATTGCTGGGTCTATCCGCCAGCAGCGTGGCGGTGTTTTTGCAAGCCTGCAGCAAACTCGACTCTACAAAGACACCAATTTCTACCAGGGTATCGGTTAAGCCAACGCCAAGCGGCGGCATAATACGTGAAATCTCAGAGGACATGAGCAGAGGCTACGTTCCACCGAACAGCGTCGTGCTGGACATGCCTGACAATGGGACGATGATGGGTGGCTCTCTGTCCAGCTCCGGAATCGACCATCCGGAAAACCTTACTACCACACTTAAACCTAGGGCTGCCCTGGCGCCAACGCCCGAATCAATCCAATACCCAACGCTCGTCCCGTCTCCACCTCGGTCGGCGACCGCTGTCGTAACCCCAACCGCAACGCCATTCTCTAAGCCTACTCCCTCCACTCCACCATCTCGATCGCCGAAAAGGCAGCAGATGGCTTATCTATTGCGTAGAGCTGGCTTCGGCGCAGACCCGCAGGATTTGGATAAGTTTGAAAGTATGGGCTATGAGGCTACCGTCGATTATCTCCTGGAATATGAACAAGTTGATGACACAGCGCTGGATACTATGCTTTTATCGACAACCTTCGATATGACTAAGGCCCAGGATATCAAGCGCAAGTGGGCCCTAAGGATGCTTTATACCAAGCGTCCATTGCAGGAAAGGATGGTACTCTTCTGGCACGGGCTTCTCGTCAGTGCCACTCACAAGGTAAATAACCTCTCTCTGCTTCAAGCGCAAAATGATCTCTTCCGGGCCCACGTGCTGGATACATACGACGTTATACTCAAAGCCATCACACGTGATCCCGCTATGCTTTTTTATCTGGACAATCGCCTGAACCGTCGCGGCGCTCCGAACGAAAACTACGCCCGTGAACTGATGGAACTGTTCAGTCTGGGTGTAGGCAACTATACCGAGGCGGACGTCCGTGAAAGTGCCAGGGCGTTCACGGGCTACGGTCTTGATAAAGAGGGTATTGCCTTCGAATATCATCCTGCTCAACATGACGCTGGCGTGAAAACATTTCTAGGCAAGCAGGGAAACTTCGATGCGGACGATATCGTTAACCTCATTTTATTCCAGCCCGCTGCACACGAATTTATCGTTCGCAAGCTGTTTAGCTTTTTCGTCTACCGCAACCCAGAGCCGCACGTGGTTATCAGGCTGGCGCGTATCTTCAGGGACAGCCGCTACAGCATAAAAGCCGTCATGCGCGATATACTGCTCGGACCAGAAATCAAGTCTCCCAAAGCCTATCGTGGGACAGTCAAAAGCCCTGTAGACGTCGTTGTCACCACAATGCGCACTATGGGGCTCCAAACTGACGGGAGCAATATCGATGGGTTTATGACCAGGATGAATCAGACATTGTTCAACCCGCCCAACGTGGCAGGCTGGCCGGGCGGCAACGCTTGGATAAGCAGCAACACGCTCCTTGAGCGCCTCAATTTTGTTAACAGGATCGCCAGCGCTAAGGGGAGCGTAACCGTTTTCACTCCCAGTGCAAACAATAAGCAACAGGTAACTGAGAGTCTTTACAAATCGCTGGATTTTTATGCGCAGGTCCTCCTGGATGGCAACGTTCCAGAGGACGACTGGCAGATCCTGCGCAATTATGCATCGCTTATCGCGGAATTGTACACGGGCAAAGCAAGCACGGAAGGTATGCAGCGTAGCCTCGTTTATTTGCTCATGGCATTACCCGATTATCAACTAGTATAGGTATGCAAAAAACTCAGGGCGATAAGTCAACAAAGCGTCTTAGGTTAGTTCAGGAGAGAGTAGCCCTCCCTGATGTGGTGTTTGGGGGGTCCATCCTCGGCTCCGTTAAATCCCACTTTCACAGGTGGAAGGGGATAAGGTATGGGTCATGCGACTAACTAGGGGTGAATTCCTCCAGCAAATGGCCCTCGTAGGTGCCAGCGGGCCGTTTATGCCTGCTGTCTTCCAGCGCCTTCTGCCGTTAGCCTCAGCTGAAGGCATATCTGCACAGCAAGCTGCCAATGACCGTGTGCTGGTCATCGTCCAGATGGCTGGCGGTAACGACGGCTTGAATACGGTTGTCCCTTACGGGGACGGCAAGTATTACGACCTCCGTAAAAATACGGGCATACAGCCAGCCCAGGTGATCCCGCTTAACAATGAGATTGGCCTGCATTCATCCCTTACGTCATTCAAGCAGATGTGGGTCAATGGAACGCTCGCTATCGTTGAAGGTGTCGGCTACCCAAACCCGAGTTTTTCGCACTTCGAAGCTATGCGTATTTGGCAGTCCGCGGACCCAGCCCTCAAAATTCAGGACGGCTGGCTTGGGCGGTACATGGGCGGTATCAGGAACGATCCACAGGCTATGAGCGCTCTGTCCGTCGGCAAAAGCGTAGCGCAGTCGATGTACAACGTTAAAGTTTCGGTGCCGAGCGTTGAGGATATACAGTCGTACGCGCTGCAGGGAGACCTTTGGGCGCCTCTAGTCACCGCAAGCAGACTCGAGGCATTGAACAATCTCTATTCTGCGATGCCTCCTACCCTTACCGCAGGAGCGTTGCTCAAAGGGACATATGAATCGGCGTTGAGCACGTCACGCAAGCTGCAGGACGCAGACAAGGCCTACACAACGACCGTTGTTTATCCACAGAATGAACTGGGAAGGGGCCTGAAGCTCATAGCTGAGGCCATTTGCGGGGACCTCGGCTTGCAGATTTGCCACGTTTCGATTGGCGGCTGGGACACACATGCGTCCCAGAACATCACGCACTCACGACTCCTGGCATATCTCGCGGACGGAATACGTATGTTCCACGAAGACCTCAAAGCGCACGGTAAGGACAAGAATGTGCTTATCATGACTTGGTCTGAGTTCGGCCGCCGTGCCCAGGAGAACGGCAGTGCCGGCACCGACCACGGCACCGCGGGTCCCCTGTTCCTGGCCGGTACTCCCGTCAAGGGTGGTCTGTATGGCCAGCGCCCAGACCTGACAAAGCTGGACAACGGTAACCTGAGTTTCACCGTCGATTTCCGGTCCGTCTACAGCACCATCCTGGAAAAGTGGCTCAACGCCCCGGCAGCCGTTATCCTTGGCGGCAGTTTCGAAGCGCTCCCATTCCTGGCCTGATTGTGATTCTGACTGAATCTCCTCTGTTGTGGGAGGGACTGCCGTCGTACAATACTGCCCTATCTCATTCTTCCAGATAATATGAAAAATCAGGTTGTTAACGAATTGAGAGGAACTGCGGCCAAAGATCCTAACCAGCGTGAAAAATTCAAGACAGACAAATCTATTGAGAATATTATGAAGCAGCCCTTATGGGGTGATGTAACCGATGCTGAGTACAGAGACCACCGTCAACAACTGGAACGAGATTTAAACTCAATGAGCCTACAATCGAGCCCTAAAAAGGTTGAGAACATCCAAGCAGCTTGGGACCTTCTTTCAAATATGACCAACTTGTTCAATCACCCAGGTGTAACAGAGGCTCAACGTGAAGAACTAATTGGAGAAGTGTTTGTTACTGTTCATCTGGCCGGGCGAAATCTCGTAGCAGCGGAACCAAAACCCATTTATCGCCCCCTGTTTCGGTTCATAGTGAACAGAGGGGTTAGCTGTGGTCGGGGTGAAAGGATTTGAACCTTCGGCCCCCTGCACCCCATGCAGGTGCGCTACCAGTCTGCGCTACACCCCGACGCCGAGATATTATAACGGTTACTTCAGCAGGTTAACTTTTTGTAAGCCAATAAGTTGACATTCCCCTTTGAGAATCCATAAGATTCTTATACTTGTTTTAAT
>SHYL01000023.1 GCA_009692825.1 Dehalococcoidia bacterium
GGGACTCTCTTCCGCTTACATCGGCGGCAAGTTTGATTTATATGTCCAAAGGTTGGTAGACGCAAAGCAGGCCATGCCAACTTTGATTCTCGCTATGATGCTGGTGACTCTGTTTGGTTCTGGAATGTGGGCTGCTGTAATAGCCATCGGCATCCTCGGCATTGGAGGCGGATCCAGGGTTGTACGCAGCTCTGTGCTTTCCATTAAGCAAGAGATGTATGTGGAAGCCGCAAAGGCTATCGGGGCAAATCCTCTCAGGATCATGTTTCATCACATCTTACCGCAGGTAACCCCGTTATTAATCGTGCTGGCGTCGATCTCCATACCGGCCGCTATCACTACGGAGGCATCACTCAGCTTTCTGGGACTGGGCGTGCAGCCTCCAGCACCGTCATGGGGGAATATGCTCAGCGGACCAGGGCGCGCTTATATGGTAAGCGCGCCCTGGCTAATCCTGGCCCCCGGCATAGCCCTAAGTTTGGTAGTACTTGCCTTTAACATGCTAGGTGACTCACTCAGAGACGTTCTAGACCCAAGACTTCGTGGCTCGCGAAAATCGTAGGCGGACTCCAATCGGCAACCTGGTTAAATCATAAGGGGAGAGAACATGACCACTCAAATCAAGGGGCTGGATTGGACATGCAATCGAGCAATACCAGCAAGAAACAAGAATCAGACCTCGTGCTAAATACACCGGCATTGCGCCTCAGTATAAAAATTGATTCTTGTTAGTAATAAGCAAAAACTGCCCCTCTCTGGGCAGGCGTGCAAGTCGAGCAGACCTATAAGCCGGGTTCTGTATTCGCCAGAAGCGAACGGAGGTCATCTATCTAGCTCCAGTGTTGCCACTGCAGTCATGCGGCCAACCCGAGGACCGGCTGGGCACCGTAAGTCCTCCTATTTGGCCTTGCTCCGAATGGGGTTTGCACAGCCGTTCAGTCACCTGAACGCTGGTGAGCTCTTACCTCACCATTTCGCCCTTACTCCCACGATAGATCGGGGAAGCGGTATGTTTCTGTTGTACTTTCCGTAGGGTTTCCCCTCCTGGATGTTATCCAGCATCCTGCCCAGGGGAGCCCGGACTTTCCTCCCCGATAAATCGGGGCGACCGCCCGGTCTGCTCGACTGCTACGAGTTTAACAGAAATGAGTACTGGTCTATTAGACCAGACGCACTTCCACGCGGTCGTCGTGGACGGTGATCGAATCGATGTAATCGTTAAGGAATATCTGGCGCTGTGAGCTTCCCATTTTCGGCCAGCTCTTAGCTCCCTCAGCCAGCGCTTGAATAATGGTCGATCCATGAGTGCCCGCGCGAACTGACTTCTTCCTGGGGCTATTCTCCATACGTTCCAACCGACGCAATATCGCGCGCTCCTCGGACTCCAGCGCGGCCATCTCACTCCTGAGCTGGGCGTGATTTAACAGTCCGCCCGCTCCCATCCTTATCTTGCTACGCTGACGCCTGCGAACACCCTCAAGAAGCCTCTCGATTCGCTTCTCAACCAGGGCAGGGGATTCTTTATCTTCCAAAATGGGCTGATTTCTAACCGTATCCAGGTTCTTGGAAAAATCCTCAACGGCTTCCATAAACATGTTCTCTAGCTCCACTTCGCTGCGCGTATGGTATCGGCAGGTATTCTGGTTGGTACGCGACTGACACTGGTAGTACCTGTACAGACCATGGGCCTCTTCGCCGTCACTTTGCCTCCGCCAGTTGCGCTTGCGCGTAACACCAATCATGGTATTGCCGCAATAGCCGCATAGGACAAACCCGCTCAGGCTGAATTCTTTTGTTACAGGCCTCGCCTCGCTTTTAGTTGAACGAAAACCGAATTGCGCAGCTTTGAACAGGTCATTGGAAACTATAGCCGGGTGCGCTCCCGTGATGCTCATTCCAAACCTGGTGTATGTGCCAATGTAAGTGCGGTTGCGAAGAATATCGCGCACGGTGATCATGTTCCACTTGCCTCCGCTTCTGGTGGTCATGCTGTGGTCATTCAAATATCCCGCGATGCGGCGGATGCCGAACTCTTTCTCGGCACGAAGCGTAAAAATCTGGTGAACAACGTCTGCTTCACCTTTGACGACTTCGAGACGCTGTTGCGAGCCTACGCGGTAGCCGTATGAAGCTTTGCCGATGCCCATACCCCTCATTGCGCGTGTCATCATGCTGCGCTTGATTCGGGCGCCGGTGTTGTCTGAAGCGCCGCGCTTATTTACGCTGTCCAGCGCAACCTTGAGGTGGTCGCCGCTGCGGTCATGCATTGCCATGATTTTTACGCCTCTCGATTCGAGCTGAAGGAGGCGTGCCACAGACTGTTCAGGCGTGGCGCCCAACTGGTCTGACTTTTCTATGACAACACATGTGTCAGATGGATGGTCCGATAGAAAACGAAGAAGCCTGTTATACCCTATGCCTGCCGAAGGGCCTTTGGTGCGCGAGTCTATAAATACACTGCCGCGTTCAAGAGAATGCATGGCGCAATAGTCATGGAACTCTTGCGCCAGGACGGATTTCGTCTGCGATTGTCTCGCATCAGTGCGGCGCTTGTTCAGAAAATAAGCCGCTGCCTTCAAACGCTTGATGCTCCAATAAAATACAACGAAGTGAGCTTAGATGACATACAGTATCCGGCCGCAACTGCTGCAATAAACGATTTCCACGTTACCCCTGGCACGCGATATATCGCGTGCTGGAACGTTAAGCCTGCAGCCTGTGCACATGCCGCGCTCAACTTTCGATACTACGACTCCCGGCCTGCGCTGCCTCAACTTCCCGTAATTCGCAAGCTCTTCTGTATCGATCTCTACTGCTTCGGCTTGCCTATCCTTAGTAAGAATTTTCAGCTCTGTTTTTAACTGCTGCACCCGTTCGTTAAAACCAACTGCATCGCTGCCTCTCACAGATTCTTTTCCCTGAAGTGATTTTGAAGCATCCGAAGCTAGTTTCTGCTGTTTTTCTATCTGCTCCATCAAAACTAGAACCTGGGCTTCAAGCTGCTTTTTCTGTTCTTCCAGGAGACCTGCGTTTTTCTCCAGGGATGCGAGCTCTTTGGAGCTTGTTACTTTACCGCCGTACATCTGCTTTTTTGTTTCATCTATCTTTGTGTTCAGATTTTCAAGTTGTAAATCCAGGTCTTTGCGCTGACCGTTCAAACTATCAAGCGCTTTTTGCTCTTTCGCAAGAAGCGATTTCGCCCCAGCAATAATGGCGTTGTTGCCGAGCTTGTGCTCGATCTGCTTGATCTCTGTATTCGCCTTGTCAATCTGAAGGTCAAATTGCTGGAGCTCAAATAGCTCTCTAATACTCATACTTTTAGTGCCTACTTACTATTTAGCTTATTTTCGATGCTTTCCATACGTTCTTTGAGTTTGCGGCTTTCGTCAGACTGGCGTTCCAATTCTTCACGAAGCCGTTTCACATCTTCGCCGCGGTCGCGGACCTGGCGTATCTGCTGCATCACTTCACGCGCGCGTCTAACGACACGCCCATCCTTTTCGCGGTTTGCCAGCCGTTCGATTGCCGGGATTGCGGCTTCATCTTTCAGCACCCGCAGTGAATCAAGCGCTGAGAGCTTAGTCCTGAGAAACGATTCTTCCAGCGTATCGGTCAGCACATCAAGCACATCACGCTTGTCCTGCTTATATTCCGCCACGCGGCCCATATTGGACAGAGCGGATTCGCGCGCCCGCATAGGTTTACCGTACGTAGACCATTCCTTGAGCACAAGCAATGCATTCTCATCGCGTAGCTCTGACATGCCGTCGAATATGCTGGAGCGCAAAACATCATTGAACGAGTCTTTAGAAAGCGCGGACTGAAGAATCTTCAATGCTTCCGGAGACCTGTTCTTACCTATAGACTTTGCGGCCTCTGCCTGTACGAAATAACTCTCCTCATTTTCGAGAAGTGGGCGCAGTGCACGCGATACTACGTCCTGCTTGAACTCACCGAGCGCACTAACAACTGCTCTGCGGGCTTTCGGGTGCTTCAATTTCAGGCCGTCTATAAGAGTGTTTAGCGCTTCGTCGCTCCTGATCTCGCCCAGCGCGCGTGCAGCTGCGGACTGAACGCCCCAGAACGGGTCGTTCATTAGCGCTGCGGTAAGCTCGCTTACCGCTTCAGCGCCACCAAGCTTTCCTATCGCTCTCGCCGCGGCGATGCGTCCAGTGCAGTCCTCATCATTTTTTAGAGTGAAGAACAGCATCTCTTTCGGCCGTTCAAAATCCAGTGTCTTCAGAACCCAGTTGCCGGGGTCGAAGGAGACCATCAGAGGGTTTTCCTTGAGATTGAAATAGAAGTTGTGCTCTTTCTCCTTGATTTCTACCGTGAACGACTGTTTACCTGCGGTGGTAACGAATAAAACATCTATAGACATATTGAATACCGGTGTCTTATCGTCGGTATTCTGGGTCTGTGCCACGCTCAGATGTACCGTATTCGATTTGTCGTCCCATGAATAGCGCACCTTGAATTCTGGGAACCCGGTCTTGAATACCCATTGCTCAAAGAAGCTCTCAAGACTCCTGCCGCTTACTTCTTCCGCCGCGCGCTGTAGGTCAGATGTAACCACATTGCGTCCTGCATTCCTGGCAACATAATTATTCATGGCACGCCAGAAGAGTTTATCGCCAAGCGTACGGCGCAGCATGTGCAGCACCAGCGAACCTTTTTCGTAGAGGTGCCTGTCGAACAAATCTATCGGGTCGTGGTAAGTTCGCTCGACTATCGGCCGGCGGTAGCGTTCACGGTCCTCACGGAAATACGCCTCGGATTTTTGGAGCATATCGTAACGGAACTCATCTACGCCAAGGTGGTGTTCCTCATACAACGCCTGGAAATATGTGGCGAACCCTTCATTAAGCCATGCATGCGCCCATTCGTGGCACGTTAACAGGTCGCCGAACCACTGGTGCGCCAGCTCATGCGCCACAAGCGGGTCGCTGGAATAGTCCAGGTGCGCCTTTTCGTCATGCAGTATGGTATCGGTCAGGGTTGTGGCAGACGTATTCTCCATACCGCCGAAGATGAAATCCGCCACGCATATCTGTGCGTATTTCGCCCACGGGTATTTCACGCCGATGTTCTGAGAAAAGAACTTGAGCATGTCAGGCGTATTGCCCATGGCCCGCAATGCGTCTGCTTTACGACCCTTTGGATGGTAGTAAGCCACCGGTACGATTTCAGAGACGTCCGTGGTCTCCTCAAATTCTCCGGCGGCAAGTGTGATCAAGTAATTGGAGTGAGGCGCTTCCTGTTTCCAGTGGAACGTTTTTATGCCGTTCTTTTCGGTCATTCCCGCTAGGCTGCCGTTGGACAGCGCGAAGAACTTAGACGGCACGGAGATTATCATCTCGCTGGTGAATCGCTCGTTTGGAAAATCGTAGTTTGGAAACCAGTACCGGTTATTTTCATCCTCGCCCTGGCTCCATACCTGCACGGGTTTATTGGGGTAGCCTTTATCCGGTTCCACGAAGTAGAGGCCGGCATACGGCTTAGCCGTATACTTTGTCGTGACCACTATCTCATCGCCAGCGGCTGCTGAGCGGCCTATGTCCACCTTAAGCTTGTCGTTCTGCGTGCTGAATTTCAGCTGGCGTTTATCTTCAGATACGGAGCTTATAGCAAGGTCTTTCGCATCGAACTCTATATGGGTCGTGCCGTCATTTATCGGGGTAAGCGTATGGGTAGCGATGCCCTCGATGGATTTGTCATCGAAGTTAACTTTTACTTCGAGCTTGAGGTGGAGCAGACGATATTGTTTATCAGGAGGATAATGAGGCTTGTCATTAGGCATCGCGAACTGTCTTGGAGCGCTGAGGTAATGCCCTATCTGCCGGCACATCTGCTCTTCAAACTCGTAGACTTCTGAACTGCCCAAAGACTCCCCCTTAACATTAAAATTGGAGTGGCTGAATCGAATCGTACTGGGACAAGCGGCGGTTGTCAATGAATGTAGCCTGCGATTGTAACGTTTAACAGACAAAAAGGTGAGAATTGCCAAAGATTAAAGCCGGGAACATCGAACTGTATTACGAGAGCGAGGGCACAGGCGAACCGATCCTATTTATCGCGGGCCTCGGGCTTACGCACAGGGCGTGGGATAAACAGCTCGCCCCGCTGAGCAAACGCTTCCGCTGCATCACTTTCGATAACCGTGACGCGGGCCAAAGCCAGTCGACTCCAGAGGCATATAGCGTGGGGACTATGGCGGACGACGCTGCCGCGCTTTTGCAGGTGTTGCGTATCCCGAAGGCAAACGTTATCGGGTTTTCTATGGGCGGTGCGATATCGCAGGAGCTCGCGATAAACCACCCCGGCATCGTCAACAAGCTCTGCCTGATCGCCACGTATTCGTCCGGCGACCCAAGAGGCACCGCGAACCTTACTGCGTGGTCAGCCATGCGCCAACTGATGCAGCCCGAGCAGTACATCAGGGCCACACTTCCATGGGTGTATAGCTACCAGGACTACAAGATTCCAGGCTTAGTAGAAGCGGCCGTTAATGATTATGTAAACAATCCAGACCACCAACCCGTCGAACAATATAAGCGACAGGTATATGCCACAACTACCCACTTCACGGAGGATAGGCTAAACCTGATAAAAGCCCCCACCCAGCTTATTTTTGGGAGCGACGATATCCTTACACCGATGAGGTTTGTGAAAACGTTGCAGGCTGGGATAAAGAACTCAAGCCTGACTCTAGTAGAAGGCACAGGTCACGGCCTTTTGTGGGCGAGAGCATCAGAGATAAACACGGCTTTAATGAAGTTTCTATCGGAGGCTGGCAATCCTTAAGGTCGGACAGCATGCGCCGTTGTTTTCTGGAACCATGGATGACGGGACCGAGTTCCGCCTCGCTGATTACGCTGGCAAACAGAACGTGGTGCTCTATTTCTACCCCAGGGATGCGACCAAGGGATGCACGCGTGAAGCATGCGCATTCCGCGACAGCTACAATGCGATAAGAAATCACGACGCTGTCCTCGTAGGTATTAGCAGCGATACGGCGGAAAGCCACCGTTCATTCAAACAAAATAACAGTCTGCCATTTCCCCTGATTGCCGACCCGAAAAAAGAAATCATCAAAGCTTACGACGTTATTGGAAGCCTCGGACTTCTACCCACAAAAAGAGTTACTTATTTAATCGACAAGAGCGGGATTGTACGAGGGATTTTCAGGCACGAGCTGTCAATGAATAAGCACCGGGATGATGTATTGAAATGGCTGGAAGCTAACGACTAACCGCCGTTTGAGACTTCAGCGAACGCAGCGTCAAATTCCTCAACGTTGCCTATAACCTGGACCTGCCGTATGAAATCGCCCACTGTCCCGTTTTCCAAGCGGATAATCCTCAACTGATCCCCGATCGGGCTGACAACAGACGGTTCGTCGCCGTAGCTGCCGTAGAATGCAAAATACGCCTGGTTTAGCTTCCTGATAATGTAATTGTTCTCAACCAGAAACTTACGCCTGTCCTCCATGTAAGCTTCGGCCTGCTCTATCTTCCCCTGTTTCAACATCTCGTCTACCTTGAGGCGTATCGAACGCATCTCACGGTTGAAGTCAAATACGTTAGAGGGCGATGTTGCGGGCGGAGGTGGGACAATTATGGGTGGTGGAGCGACCTCTGGCGCGCACTTCGTAAAGTACTGGCAATATAAGCGTGTGCCTATCTCTTTACCCCACATATTTGCGACGGTTTCGTTGATGGATGTCATTTGTCCGCTGGCATAGTAGTTCCTCCCGAGCTGGTGAAAAAACAGGTAGTGGTGCAGCCATTCGTGCGCAGAGATTTCTAAGGCTGATTCCAGATCGCCATCGTCAGGCAGTATTGCGGGGTATGTTGCGACGCCGCCTATGCCTATTACCAACCCTGAGAGGTCCAAAGATGCGATGCCCCCTTCGATGCTCTCCCTGGTATCGCGCGAGACGCCGCTTTTCAGGAGTGCGGACATATCGAGCTGGATATGGTCTCGCGGAGAGACGGCAAGTATGGTTGGGCGATTCTCTATCGATAAGCCCACCGGCGGCCACATAAAGCGCATGCCTAGGAAACCTCGCGTCATACCTTCCTTCAGCGCTTCCTGTGCAACGAGCCGCTCAAGGATCAGCTCAGCCTCAAACTTCTGCATATCCTGCTTTGAAGAGAGAACTCGCAAGCTGTCCTGGCTGGTTGAAATATCAGTCGCCTGCCCCCTGGCTTCCGCAGTGGCAAGCTGAGCTTTAGTACTGCTGATCTGGCGGTTGAGGTCAAAGAATGCTTTCAGCTTAGCGATGCTATCGGCAGACGTTGGGTCTGGGCGGCTGAAGGGATGCGTCATCCGCTGCAACAGCTGGCGGGACGCATGGCTTATCTCCCATTCCGGGATATTGTATTTATATGACTCTACGACTTTGTTGACTGGCGAAGAAGAACGGTGCAAATATAGCGGTGACAGGAGCGAAACAATGGACAGTGAAAACAATGACGCCGCAATGATCTCTTGCTTCTTCCTGCGGTCCCCAATGTAATACGAGCCGAAGGCCAGCGCCAGCAAGAGAAATACGAACCCTTGCCCGAGTATAAAGAAGCCAGTTATTGAAGACGGCATAAATGTACCCTTATCTTATAATGGATGGGGGTCGGCTGCTGGTTTGACGCTAGAGAGGCTGGCGCCCCGCGAATCCGGATTCAGGCGTATGCCAGAACGCTATGCGCTCTTCGCCTGACAACCAGCAGAGGTATATCTCTATGCCTTCCGCATTCTTGGATGGAAAGTCGCTCAAGCCTGTGGAATGGTCGCGGAGGATGATGCCCTTCTCGGCGACGCTGCGCAGTATATCTCTAACCTTTCGGTTCGCCTGTTCCGCATCGGCCTGCATCTTGTCGGGGTCAGGGCTTGCCTTGGAGTGGCCGTTCGAGCCCGCTTTTTTGATTAAAGAATCAGACGAAGCTTTTAGATTCTCAACGTCGGCAAGAATCCCACGTATCTCAGTGAGGCGCTCTATGAGCCACGGCAGTTCTGCGCTGGCTTCCTGGAGCGTGAAATAGCGTGGGCTCATACCCTGTGGCCGGTCCGGCTACTTGGCTGCGTGAGAAGCGAGTATCTTCTGGATCGCATCGCTGGGGTTAGCGCCGCCTGCAACTTTGTGCACGAGCGAAGCTGGCAAGCTTACCGGAATGCTGGCTTCCTGCTCAAGCAAGCCCTTGGCTATAAGCGTATTCATTATCTGCTGGAAGCTCTCGTCAACTGTCTGCTTGTCGGTCTCCACAACGATATCTGAGTGAGTTGGCTCATCGAACGGGTCGGATATGCCGGTGAAATTCTTTATCTCGCCCGCAATGGCTTTCTTATACAGCCCCTTAACATCACGTTTGATCACAGCGTCAAGTGAAGTTTTAGCATAGATTTCGACAAATCTGCCGATGTGCCCACGTGCAAAGTCACGTGCTTCCTGGAAAGGCGAAATAGCGGCGGTGATTGTTACTACGCCATTATCCGCCAGGAGTTTCGCTACAAAAGCGATGCGCCGCAGATTTTCGATTCTATCCTCACGGCTGAACCCAAGACCTTTGCTGAAATACTGACGGACTACATCGCCATCAAGGATCGTAGCCGCGTCACCGCGCTGCTTCAAATTCTTCTCAAGCATCTCCGCAAGCGTGCTCTTGCCTGCGCCTGAGAGTCCGGTGAACCATATTACGAATCCCTGCTTTGCCATTAGAAACTCCTTAAGGTAATAAATACATCTTCAAGATATCGATTTCTGTTATGCGGTTACAGGCATGACAGTATAAGGAAAATAATGCGCTTGAGCAAAATCCCTTAAGCTACTTCGAGTCGGCGCGGGTAACCTTCGCGGTCTTGGGGTCGATGATGATTCCGCACTCCTTCGCCGCGTCCAGTTCCCACCACCATCGTCCTGCGCGCTCGTCTTCACCGGGCTGTATTGCGCGCGTGCACGGCCAGCACCCTATGCTGGTGAAGCCCTGGTCGTAAAGCTCGTTGTATGGAACATCGTTTGCCTTGATATAGTCCCAGACATCCTTGCTCGTCCACTCGGCGAGCGGGTTCAGTTTGATGATGCCGCCGTGTTCCTTATCGATATCAATCATGGCGGTTTTGGAACGAGTCTCAGCCTGCGACCTACGAACGCCTGTTATCCACGCATCGATATTGCGCGTGGTGAGCACGTTGTTAAGGGGATGGACCTTACGCACATCGCAGCACATGAAGCGGTTGGTGATTGACTTGTAAAATAGATTTACGCCGTTTTCGTGCACCATCTTTTCGATTTCTGCGGCGTCCGGAAGATAGACCTCAACTTCTATGCCGTACTTCTCCCGGATTTTGTCGACGACTACGTATGTTTCCTGGGGCGTCCTGCCCGTATCGATGGTAAATACCCTTATCTTTGGGTTTATGCGCCAGGCCATATCGATTATCGAGCAGCCCTCAGCCTGGAAGCTTGAGCAGACTGTGAGGCGGTCTCCAAATTTATCAGCAGCCCACGTCAGCAATTCCCTTGGGGACTTACCCTGGAAATTCTGCGCCAGATGTTTTACTTCTGCCTCACTCAGGCGGACCGGAGCTCTACCAGTTGTGGCCACGTATGGCCTCCTTTAATTGAAATCAACCTAATTTTAGCAGGTTTTCAGTGCTGCTATGACGCGCACCCTTACAATGGTTTGATTGGAATCTATTAGTTTATGAAAATCAGTTTGAAGCCGATTGAGATATAAAAAGGTCGTCCAAGTGTGCTAATCATTTTTCGTATTGACTTTTGTGTGTGATTAAGCTTGGTACACTCAGTTTGCGACGAAACAAGCATGTAACATGGTTTTGCTGGAAGGGTTCCGATAGAATTCCTATAATTATCTGCGGAGGTCTCAATGACGCCTGATTCCCCACAAAACGGAAACCCAAAAAACATATCTGAGCTTGAAGCTGTCGCGCGGCAGATGCGCAAAGACATCGTCACGATGGTCTTCAAAGCCGGCAGCGGTCATCCCGGCGGTTCCCTGTCCGCCACTGATATAGTTGCCGCCCTGTATTTCCGAGTCATGCGTCACGACCCTAAGAACCCATCATGGGACGGCCGAGACAGATTTATCCTCAGCAAAGGCCATGCATCCCCGGTTATCTACGCAGCGCTTGCGCGGTCTGGCTATTTCCCTGCTGATGACCTGTGGACTTTCAGGAAAATGGGAAGCCACCTCCAGGGACACACCGATGCAACGATGACCCCCGGCATCGAGCTGAGCACAGGCTCCATAGGCATGGGCCTCTCCTACGGTGTAGGCGTATCGCTAGCGGCGAAGCTGGACAGCAAGCCGTACCATACGTTTGTCGTGGTCGGCGATGGCGAAAGCAACGAAGGCTCGATATGGGAAGCCGCAGCAAGCGCGAACCACCTCAAGCTGGGCAGTATCACCGCAATAATCGATAGGAACCGCATGCAGAATGACGGATTCGGCGCGGATATCATGAACATGGAGCCTTATCCTGACAAGTGGCGCGCATTCGGATGGGAAACATGGGAGATTGATGGGCATGACATGAGCCAAGTAGTCGAAGCGCTCGAGAAGGCACGTATGCCGCGCAACCACCCGCACCCGGTCGCGATCGTTGCACACACCACCAAGGGCAAGGGCGTCAGCTTTATGGAAAACAACCCTGACTGGCACGGCAAAGCGCCTACACCTGAGCAGCATAAGCAGGCAATGGAGGAGTTAAGCAAATGACCACTACCGCGTCGCCAATGGCGTCCACCCGCGAAGCGTACGGCGATACGCTTGCACAGCTCGGCAAAGAGTTCCCGAACATCGTCGTGCTGGACGGAGACCTTGCAAAGTCCACGATGACGATACGCTTCGGCAAGGCTTACCCTGACAGATTTTTTTACATGGGCATCCAGGAGCAAAACATGATGGTCATAGCGGCCGGACTGTCGCGTTCTGGAAAGGTCCCATTCGTGAGCACGTTCGCGGTTTTCGCTACTGCCCGCGCCTTCGACCAGATGCGTCTGGCTATCTCACAGATGAAGGCGAACGTTAAAGTTGTCTGCACGCACGCAGGAATTACTACTGGAGAGGACGGCTCATCAGCGCATGCGATAGAAGACATTGCGCTGACTAACACGCTGATAAATTTCACAGTCATAGCGCCTGCTGATGCCATCGAGACTGCTCAGGCAATACGCGCCGCAGCCGAGACGCAGGGCCCATTTTACATACGTCTATACCGCCCGCCCACGCCCGTAGTCCACACGCCTGATTATAAGTTCACTATCGGTAAGGCTGAGCAGATGCGTTACGGGGATGACGCGACGATCATTGCCTACGGCAACCTGGTAAAGCCCGCGCTGGATGTATCCGACAAGCTTGGCAAAGAAGGCAAGACTATTCGCGTTTTGAATATGGCTACCATTCGCCCAATCGATCGAGAGGCTATCGTAAAGGCCGCGGCTGAGACGGGAGCAATCGTAACTGCTGAAGAGCATCTGAAGCAGGGGGGGCTTGGAAGTATCGTTGCCAGCATCACTGCTCAAGAGAGGCCTGTGCCTGTAGAAATTGTGGGACTGGACCGGTATTATAAATCCGGAACGGGATGGGAGCTTATGGCGCAGGCTGGACTAACAGCTGAGGGCGTAGAGGCTGCGATACACAAAGTACTGGCGAGGAAACGCTAACGACGAACCGCGAATTAACTACTGAAAGATGGCAAGGTAACTGAAGCTTATTTCTTAGGTGCAGGCGTTACTTCCGCCTTCTTACCTCTGCCTCGTGTTTGAGCGTTAGACCACTGTGGTGGATTGTTGGTCTGCTCTTCTATCTTGCGGACGTACCCACAGTGCTTGCATTCAAAGTATCCTGCCTTTTCAGACGTCTTTTCTCTAAACTCTAAGAAATGGGCTCCGGTTGGAGACTTGGCGCATTTCCATACGCCTGAGTCCTTGTAATTGCTTTCGATTTCAGCCTGGCTCTTCCTGGGTCTGTATGAGGTCAATTTCGCCTGCCATTCCAGTGTATTTGCACGAAATCAAAAGCGTTGGATCCTTGTGTTGCATGGATTGCTAATAAGTTCGCAGACCCTCCCGTCTTCACGAAAGGGTCTGCATTGTTTTCTAGTTATTTTGCTGGTGCTAGGCTCTTGCGAGCCTGGGGGTTACCAGCGTCTGTTGCCGCCGCCACCGCCGCTGTTGGGCCTTGAGAACCTGTTGCCACCACCGCCACTACCGCCCTCAGCCTTGGGTCTGGCTTCGTTGACTGTAAGTGTGCGGCCCTTGAGATCCTTGCCGTTAAGTGCTTTGATTGCTGCCTGTGCCTCTGCGGCGTTGGGCATTTCCACAAAACCAAAACCTCGGGCTCTGTTGGTTTCCCTGTCAATAACTATCCTTGCAGCTGTTATCTGTCCGTAGGGACTGAAAGCGGTTTCAAGGTCTTTGTCCGTAATCTCATACGCGAGATTACCTACGTAAATGTTCATGCGACGCTCCTATGCGTTCTAATTTCTCGTCTCGTCAACAAACGTCGCACACAACCTGGAACCAAATCCGAGATGATGAGTGAGGCAATATTGCTAATCGTTCTGAGATGCCTAAGTATATCATTATTCGGAATAGTCAGAATAGCTTAAGGCTGTTAATGGTAAAAGTTGACCTCTTGAATATTAGAAGACTTAGAACTCGCCGGGGCGGCGCTCCCGTTCCTCTTTCTCTTCTTCGCGTTCTTCCTCAAAGTCCTCGTCGCTATAGACGCCTGCTTCTCTGCCCTGAAAGACTGAAACTATGAAGTCCTCGCGTGCCATCTCGGCTGGCATCACAAGTTCTTCGTCGACAACCTCTATGATGTCCTCGATCTCTTCTTGGGTGACGCTCTCAATAACGACTAACGTGCCGTGGACCATGCTGGGTGTGAAATGAAGGTCGATGCGCCCTATCTGCTTCTCATCGTCAATGATAAGGAAGACCTCGGAATTAGGGGTACGGACTTCACGCTCAAAGTAGTACCTGCTCATCTCAGCCTCCTCTAGGCTCGCTGTCCTTCTATATTATCAGAATCTGAGGGCTGTCTATACTGCTAAATCGGCCTGTCATGACGAGCGGATGCCACTCTGGCGGCTTCCCTTCTGGCAGCATTCTTTTTGACCAGGCTTCGAACGTGTGTGATGCTTGCGAGCCTCGCCATGACCGGAGGCGCTGAGTCCAGGAGCAGCGAGTTAAGCAAAATCGTGACCAGTGCCCCAGCTATCACCAGGTTGAACATATAGCTATCGATGATGTTATTCGTGATGCCTACACGCGCCATGATAAACGAGAACTCTCCGATCTGAGCCAGCGCAACGCCTTATACCAACGCTACCTGCCATGGGAAATCCAGTACACGGATAATCAGGACTGATACCAGCGCTTTCCCTACGATGATCATCAAAACCATGCCAATTACAGCAAACGGATGGTGGATGTAGACAGACGGGTCAACCAACAAGCCTATCGATACGAAGAAGAGTGCGGCGAACGGGTCTCGAAGCGACATTATCGTATTTATGGCTCTGGACTGAAATTTGGATTCCGCTACTACGATTCCAGCAAGGAATGCGCCAATAGCGAAGGACAGGCTCAGTTCCTGCACGGCCAGCGCTCCGCCCAGCGCAAGCGAAATCGTTGCCAGCAACAGAAGCTCCTTGGAATCGACAGATGCTACCACACCTAATATCTTTAGCCAGAGCCACTTGCCAAGGTAGTAGGTCAGGAAAAAATGCCTACCCATTTACCCAGCGCGATCAATACGTCTAGGAATCTGCCTGATGGTGTAAGCACAGCCAGCAGGAAAACCAGCAACGGGATAGAAGCAAGCTCTTCGACTATCGAGAAGCCGAACGCAAGCCTGCCCTGCATGCTGGAGGTCTCGTTCCTGTCCTCGAGGACCTTCGCGATGACTGCGCTGCTGGCTATTGCCGTGATCGATCCGAAAAGATAGATGTCTTATATCGAAACCAAGGAGTAAGCCCATTCCAATGCCTAAAAGAATCGTGAAGGGCAGCTTGCCGACTCCTGCGATAACAATCGCTTTACCCACACTGCGAAACTTGTCAGGTCCATTTTCGGCGCCCATAACAAACAGCAGGAACGCGATTCCCAGCTCTGAAAAGAACTGTAGATTTGCGGAGTCCGCGGTAACCCCCGGAGTGTTGGGCCCCACAACCACACCAGCCACCAGGTATCCAATTATTACAGGCTGCTTCAGCTGGGCCGCAATAAACCCCTCCGATACCGGTTGCGGCCATAATAATGACGAGGTCAACGATAAGCGCAATGTCGAAAATTGACTGAGTGTCGTCCAGGGCGACACCTCAAGTAAAGTAGTATGCGTGTAGTTAGTGATTGCGGTTGTATGCGAATACTGCACCTGTGTAACCGGTCCCTGTCATTGTCATCCCGAGCGAACACTGCCAAGGGCGACGCGAAGGGTCAATCAATAAAGTAATACCTCTTTAATTCCGAGCGAGGAGGAATCTAATTCAGTTACCCGGGCCTGACCTGCCCCGTACCCATTACGATCCACTTGTATGATGTCAGCTCGCGCAGCCCCATCGGCCCGCGCGCGTGCATCTTCTGCGTGCTTATGCCCACCTCTGCGCCCAGCCCGAACTGCGAGCCGTCCGTAAACCGCGTGCTGGCGTTCACGTAAACCGCCGCCGCATCCACCTCGTCTAGGAAGCGCATCGCGGAGGAGTAGTCCTCCGTGATTATCGCTTCCGAGTGCCCGGAGCCGTAGGTCTCGATATGCTTCAGGGCCTCGTCCAGACTATCCACAACCTTTACCGCAGCGGTAAGCGCGAGAAATTCCTTACCCCAGTCATCCGCGACCGCGGGCTTAAGCTTCAAGTCAGGCTGGCTAGCTAGTATCATCATGGAGCGCTCGTCGCAGTGCATCTCGACGCCTGCTTTCGCAAGCTCCACACCGACCATTGGCAGGTACTGTTTCGCGATCTTATTGTGGACGATTATCGTATCCAGCGCGTTGCATACCGTAGGCCTTTGCACCTTAGCGTTAAACACGATGTCCTTCGCCTTCATGAGGTCCGCCGACGCGTCCACATACGTGTGGCATACGCCTATGCCGCCGGCCACTACGGCCATGGTGGCGTTGTCGCGCACGAACTTTATAAGACTCTCACTGCCGCGCGGGATTAGGAGATCAATGTAGTCGCGCATCTTAAGCATCTGGTTGACCAGGTCACGGTCAGGGTTGTCGACGTACTGCACCGCGTCCGCCGGCAAGCCAGCTTTCTCGATGGAGTCTCGGACGATATTTGCCAGCGTGGAGCTTGACCGCACCGACTCATGCCCGCCGCGCAGGATTGCGGCGTTGCCTGATTTCAGGCACAGCGCAGAAATATCTATCGTCACGTTGGGGCGGCTCTCGTATATGGAGGCGATAACGCCCAGCGGCACGCGCCGTTTGCCCAGCTGTATACCGTTCGGCAGTATGCGCACGTCGAAGCTCTCGCCGACCGGGTCCGGAAGCTGGATTATGGAGCGCACGTCCGCAGCTATGCCTGTGAGACGCTGTGAGTTAAGCATTAGGCGGTCCAGCATCGATTCGCTCATGCCCGACGCCTTCGCCTTGGCGTAGTCCTCAGCATTTGCCGCTAGAATCTCCGCCTCGCGCGACTTCAGCGCGTCCGCGATGTTGCCCAGCGCTTTGTTTTTGACCTCCGTGCCGGACTTCGCCAGCACGCGTGACGCCGCCTTCGCAGCCTGCGCCTTGGTTTGCAGATATTGGGTTGCCGTAGCCATGAGAGGATTATATCCTTATTAGGTTTGGACAATTTGTCTTTGTTGATTTACTGATTGCATGCAAAAATCAATGAGGCGAAAGAATCCATCCCAATCACCTGTACACGGCATCGTCCCTTTACTCACGTTCCAGCATCACGGCCGTTTTGGACTATCGTTTACGCTTTTTACGGATCTCCGCGATATCGCTTTCAGGCAAGTAATCGCAGAACACTTTAGCTAGCTTCCAGTCCGGGAAAGGCGACTTATGTCCCTTTTTGGGTGCGTACTAGGAGAGACTTTCCTTCTCCATTTTGTGGATATAGCGTGGGCAGTTGTGGAAGATTTGTTTCACCTTCACCCGGACGATGAACTGAGCGCCCTCAAAATCTTTCATTAGAGGGTCCTTATAGTGCAAGGTTGCCTTGCCATTCACGCGCATCCTGTCCCCAAGCTAGAAGTCGATGAACAGCATCCCAACTTGCGGATTCTTAACGATATTCCCCATGCTCCGGTACATCCCGTTGCCGTTATAGTTGGGGAATGCCAGCGTATTCTGGTCTACAATTCGCACAAATCCCGGCAGACCGCCCTTGTACGAGCAATCTGGCTGGCCGTTTTCATCCGCCGTGGCGAGGAAGAACATCGGCGCACTTTCGATGACCTCACGGTCGTCGTCGGTGAATACGTCGTGGACGGTGACCTGTTCCAACCGGTCGGCGATTCGGCGGCTGTCGAACATGTCCCGAAGCTGCCGCGAACCTTCGCGCTACATATTTTTATTTTAGGTTATTGCCAACTCCCTCGAAAATAGTCTTCAGAACCGATGGCTGTCTGGATTTATTCCAGTGCGACCATGTTGTTTCTGTGCACAGCCTCATCACCGTACTCATGCCCCAGCAGCGTCGCTATATCGGCGGACTTCGCGCCCTTGATCGTCCGTAGGTCACCGGCACTATAATTCGAGATGCCAGCCGCCAGCTTCTTGCCAGCCACTGAAACTATCGAGACGATATCACCCCGAGCGAAATCGCCGCGCACATCCTTCACGCCTGCGGGCAGCAGGCTCTTATTCTGTGCGCCAATCGCGCGCGCCGCGCCGTCGTCAACAACGATCGTTCCTTTGTTGGATAGGCCGCTCATGAACCAGCGCTTGCGGCTCTCCAGCCGTGTCCCCTGCGCTTTGAAAAGCGTGCCGACCTGCTTACCAGCCATGATGTCGTCCAGCACGTTAACCCTGCGCCCGTCGGTGATTATCACATCCATACCGGCAATAGTGGCGAGCTTTGCGCCCTCTATCTTCGTTTTCATGCCGCCCACCGCATTCTTGCTCATCGTTGTGCTCGCCATGCTCTCCACCAGGTCATCTATCTTGTCTACCCTCGGTATCAGGCGTGCGCTGGAGTCCTTGCGCGGGTCGGCCGTGTAGAAGCCGTCCACGTCGGATAAAATCACCAGCAGGTCCGCGTCCAGCAGCGTGGCCACC
>SHYL01000024.1 GCA_009692825.1 Dehalococcoidia bacterium
TTTAGATCAAACCAAATATACCAACCAAACATATGGAGACTTACCTACCGTCCAAAGCTTACCGCTGCCATGGGAATTTGTTTCTGACCAGCCATTTACATTTGACAAGTTAGGTCCCTACTACCAATTCAATCCAGAGGCGGCCAAAAAGTTGTTAATTGAGGCTGGGTTTCCAGACGGGAAACTCAAGGTGGCCACGCCGCTCGTAACGAACTTCCCGGGGCGCAGTCTTAACGGCGTGCTTATACAGCAACTCTATAAGGAACAGGGTATCGATCTCAGCATTCAACAGGTCGACGGTACTACATTTGGAACGAGATACTATCAGAGAGTTTCAGAAGACCTGGACTTTAGTTTCCATATCTCGTTTGAATACAACCTAAACTGGTACGCTCAGAATAAGTTCTTACCTGACGCTTCTCAGAATACATCCTGGATTAATGACCCCGCCGTTATTGACACAGTCAAAAAGGTCAAGACGACAACAGACCCGGCTAAGATCAGGGAGTACGCAAAGTACCTCTGGGACTACGAAACCCAGGGGATGTGGGTTATTTGGGTACCGAATAATGCGGCCATATCTGTAGTAGGGCCGCGGGTTAAAAACTACACGGTGAGGTATGCGGCAACCGGTCAGCAGTTCTTCCCGTGGCTGTCTGATGCTCCTAGAAGTTCTCCTTAAGCGATTCTCATCAATAAAACAGAGGTGAACATGGTCACGAAATCAAACTACCGGCAGATGGTGGACAACGAAAAAGGCGTGATGGACCGCAGAATAATTGTCAGCGACGAGATTTACAAGCAAGAACTAGAGCAAGTTTTTGGCAGATGCTGGCTCTGGGTGGGACATGAAAGCCTGATTCAAAAGCCTAATGACTTTATCGCCATGTATATGGGCGAGGATCCGGTTCTTGTTACACGAGACTCAAAAGGCAAGTTACACACATTCCTTAACATGTGCCGCCACAGAGGCAATCGGATCTGCCGTGCCGATGCAGGCAACGCCCCTTCCTTCATGTGCACATACCATGGGTGGACTTTCGCCACAGATGGAAAGTTGGTGGGCGTCCCGGGCTACAAGGAGGCCTACTTTGAAGAGTTAGACAGGTCTCAGTGGGGATTAGTAGAAGCACGGACCGATAGTTATAAAGGTCTTATCTTCGCTAACTGGGACAATACAGCGCCATCACTGCTTGATTACCTCGGGAATATTACCTGGCACTTAGATCTGTGCTTCGACAGGAGCGAAGGAGGGTCAGAGATACTTCCCGGGGCCCACAAGTGGTTAATGGGAATGAACTGGAAGTTCCCGACTGATAACCATATGGGTGATGGCTACCATGTAGCTATTACTCACGGCTCTATTTTAGGAGCAGGTGGGGTTTCAGGGGCAACGGCGTCGGGTACTATGAATCCAACCATGCCCAGGACTTTGGCGAGGCAGCGACTCGCTTTTGCGTTTGGCAATGGCCATGCTGTAACCGGTATCACACCATGGCAGGGGACATGGTCAGCCGATCCCAACAATCCCGTTAGCAAGTTCAATGAAGAGCACAAAGACGAATTCCGTCGGCATCTCGGGGAAGATAAGGCCAAGTGGCAGCCTGGGACATTTGCTATCTTCCCGAACCTTGTAATAAGCAATCCTGCCTGGTCAGGATCGCTGAAAGTCTTTCTTCCAAGAGGTCCACTTTCAACGCTTGGCTGGTCCTATTACTTCGTGGACAGAAAAGCCCCGACAGAGTACAGAGATACGATCAGACGATACCAGACGCTCATGCACGGGCCATCGGGAATAATGGAATCCGACGACCAGCTGCCATTCATACAGGCAACAGGGACAGCCAGAAGTCTCGTCGGACAGCGCTATATGATCAACCAGCAACTGGGAATCGGGCATGAAAAGCAGCACGAAGAGATTCCTGCCATGTGCGCTCCATCACCTTCTGAGATAGGGCAGCGTGGCTTCTATGGCTTCTGGGCTGAGATGATGGATGCGCCGAGCTGGTCACAAGTAAAACTGACTCCTAGGGCCAAGAACGTCTAGAAACAATTTATCCGGAGGTGATTTGATGACGACAGACACGACTTACCATCAGATGGTTGATAACAAAAACGGGCGGATGAACAGAAAGATCATCGTAAATGAAGAGATCTACAAGCAGGAGCTTGAGCAGATTTTCGGGAGGTGCTGGCTGTGGGTAGGCCACGAAGGCCAAATTCCAAAAAACAACGATTTTACTTCGATTTACATGGGAGAAGACCCTGTTCTCGTTACTAGAGACTCTAAAGGTAAGGTGCATGTTTTCCTTAACATGTGCCGCCACAGGGGGAATCGCATCTGCCGCGCTGATGCCGGCAACGCGCCGTCGTTCATGTGCACTTATCATGGCTGGACCTTCGCTACAGATGGCAAGCTTGTAGGCGTTCCAGGCTATAAAGAGGCTTATTTTGAAGAGCTGGACCGCAGCCAGTGGGGTTTGGTTGAAGCACGTGTGGACACGTACAAGGGGCTAATTTTTGCCACATGGGACAACAGCGCGCCCTCACTTCTGGATTACCTTGGCAATATGGCCTGGCATATGGATCTATCCTTCGACAGGACTGCCGGAGGAGTCGATTTACTGCCCGGAGCCCATAAGTGGATGATGGAAATGAACTGGAAATGGCCAACAGATAACCATGTCGGTGACGGTTACCACGTCCCAATAACGCATGGTTCTATCCGCGGTCGGGGCACGGCATCAGGCACAGCGTCAGGAGGCGGCCTGAATCCTGCAAATGCCCAGGTGCAGCAGCGAGATGCTTTTGCTTTCGGTAACGGACATGGAGTGGCGAGCATATCCCCATCTAGAGGCTCAGTGTGGTCCGCAGATTCGGAAAATCCAGTTAACAAATTCAACAAGGAGCATGAAGCTGAAATCAAGGAGAGACTTGGAGAAAGAGCGAAATGGCAACCCGGCACGTGCGCGATTTTCCCCAACTTGGTTATCAGTAATCCTTCCTGGTCTGGAAGCATCAAGCTATTCCTTCCAAGGGGTCCTCTGTGGACATTGGGATGGTCATATTATTTTGTAGATAAGCAGTCTCCAAAAGAATATCGGGACACTATAAGAACATATCAGACCCTTATGCATGGCCCTTCTGGAATTATGGAACAGGATGACGCCGTGCCGTTCATTCAGGCGACGGGCACGGCGCGAGGCCTCATTGCCCAAAAATACATGATCAATCAGCAGCTTGGGTTGGGTCATGAAAGGGCACACGAGGAGATACCAGCGATGGCTGCTCCGTCACCTTCAGAGATAGGACAAAGGGGGTACTATGGGTTTTGGGCAGAAATGATGGATGCTCCATCGTGGAACCAAGTGAAGCTCACTCCCAGAAAGTTTTGATTTTCCTGGCCTGTCCAAACTGTTCCTCCAGTCATGGCGATTGATCGTTTAAAGTCTCACGATTGATGGTCGGGCAGGCCGGGACTTGAGACCCTTGAGTGGGTGGGGAGTCATAGGGTTAGGACTAACCGCTACGGTATATTTTCTTGTAGGGGGCCTTCGGCTCAAGACAGCTGGAAATGAAATGACGGAGTTAAGGTCTGTTGGTGGCACCTCGTTAGCTGAAGCTTATTATCAACAGGATGGACGCAGAACTTT
Organism: Dehalococcoidia bacterium; assembly: GCA_009692825.1. Taxonomy (GTDB): domain Bacteria; phylum Chloroflexota; class Dehalococcoidia; order SHYB01; family SHYL01; genus SHYL01. Next base: position 3,654 of record SHYL01000024.1, read on the forward strand.
AGCTTTATCCTTCGTCTGCTTTGCCTTCTCAGCTGGTATTTCAGCGTTGAGCCTTGGTCCAGGAGCTCATTTGATGACCAATGCGGCTCAGACCCAGGCTGCTGGGTCGATAAACTCGGAATCGGGCGTCGGATCGCGGCCTCCGGTATTGTGACGCTCATGTTCCGACAGCTCTTGGGAATCGGCCTTTCCTCGTTGGCAGTATTTTTGTGTTTCGCGTGCCAACCGTCAGCTGAAGAAATAGCACCGATTGCGAGCCCGACTGCAACGGCCACGCTATCCCATGAAGTCATCGTTGCTGATCCGATATCTCTTGCATTTACGACAGCAGTTGTAGGGGCAGTTGTGGATGGCGACACCATCGACGTTCGGATTGATGGACAAGTCATACGCGTTAGGTTTATCGGAGTTGATACGCCAGAAGTATTCGGAGCCATGGATTGTTTCGGGCGGGAAGGCTCGAACTTTACAAAGGGTCAGTTAACGCCTGGGCTCGCCATTAAGCTTGAAAAAGATGTGTCTGAGACTGACCGATTCGGCAGGCTTTTACGGTATGTCTATCTTCCCGATGGCCGTATGTATAACGAAGTGCTTGTCCACGATGGCTATGCACAAGTCGCTACTTTCCCACCTGATGTGAAGTATCAGCAATGGTTTCTGGACGCTCAAAGAGACGCAAGAACGGCAAACAGAGGACTCTGGGCTGCATGTGGAAGTAGTCATTCAGCTCCGCTGAATCAGTCTGGTGTCAGTCCAACGCAGTCAAACAACTGCGATGTGTCTTATCCAACAGTCTGTATTCCCAAGTATGCACCTGACCTAGATTGTGGCCAGATTACTTATAAACGCTTTGCTGTACGACAACCCGACCCACACAGGTTTGATGCTGATGGGGATGGAATTGGCTGTGAAAACTAGGACACTCCAGTTTTCACGTTGTTTCTGGGGGGTCATGCGCGTCGTCTAAAAGGTAGAGAGACTACATTCCAGACTAAGGCGAACACACCGAGCGCGAAAAACCCAACGAGGCTCTGAATAAGCCAGAATATCCAACTTCCAAGCGTGATTCCAAATAAGAAACTCAGAATCCCTCCTCGCCCCGCAACCACAACCATTCCAACATATGCGACGATCCAAAACAACCACCAAGGAATCAAAAACAGATAAAGTGCGATCCCAGTTAAGGACTCTCTAGCTTTTGAGTTGACCCGCATCAATACACCCCCCCAAAATTTGTTTGGCCGGTTGAAGGCATATTTACGCCTAACTTTGAAGGTAGGTGCCGTGGCGAGAGCCTCGACACGGGCGTTTATCGTAGAGAACGAAGGTTTCCCATCCTTAGACCAGTAAGGAATCAGTCCCCACTTCATGAGCATACCCTTACGGCCTTGTTGGTTCAAAACGGCTGGTACAAGGTCAGTCGGCGCAACGTTATAGCTGGGCTTATAGTCGAAGCCTTCAGTGACATCAAAGCCAAAGCGTGCTCGGAGGACATCAGTACTTGAAGTTATGGAGTAACGGCCGCACATAGGGAACAATCCTTTAGCGCTTCTGAGGCACCGCTTCAAACGTGAACCTGAACGGGCTTATTGCGACTACGTCGTCAGGAAGGGCTTCGCCTTCCTGACCCACCTGAGTCTCAACAATCAGGGATACCGCTCGCGCGCTCCGGAAAGCGTAGCTTTTTTTAATCGTATTGGGCATAACAGACGCTCAGAATGTATACTGATAAGGCCTTATGCCTGCCCCTATCGTCTAGCGGCCTAGGACAACGCCCTTTCAAGGCGTAGACCATGGGTTCGAATCCCATTAGGGGTACCATCATTAAGTCTTAACATGACTTTACCTAACGGTTTATCACCCTCTTATGTGTGTTCCACAAAGGCGACGTAAGTTATTGTTAATCCAGTAACGCCATTTCTAAAGGGAGACCCGAATGCCACAGCCAGCAAAGAAAACTCAAAGATAACCCCCGAAAGGGTCATTGATATTCGAGCCCGCACCCGGGGCGTAGATAAACAACCATTCTCCTAACGTTCCTTTTGGCTCCGAAGAGATGGCAGAAATTTGTCCAGCTCCTACAGAAATCAGGTGCGACTTTTCAATCATGCCAATCCAGTTTTATTATTTCTTGTGACTTTGTACATCTCGCATGAACCAACACCTGGTACCAACCATGACAGTTTATGGACAAAGCTACTTCTTGTCTTTATCAAGCTTCAGCGATGCCGAGTTGATGCAATAGCGCAGACCTGTGGGCCGCGGGCCATCCGTGAAGACGTGTCCAAGGTGAGAGCCGCAAGCTTTGCACTCCACTTCTACACGAGTCATACCAAGGCTGGTGTCCTTTATCTCTTCAATAGATTTTGAATCGACAGGCTGCCAGAAACTGGGCCAGCCGGTGCGCGAATCATACTTGGTGTCGGATGAGAATAGCGGCGCATCGCAGCAGATACAGCGGTACGTGCCCCAGTCATGATTCTCCCAGTATTCGCCAGTGAATGGGTGTTCCGTGCCCTTTTCCCGCGTCACGTGGTATTGGAGAGGCGAAAGCTTCTTTTTATAGTCCTGGTCTTTCATGTTTCCTCCTTGGGGGCGATCTCTGAACACGTTTCATCTACACTTTTAACAATTGTAAAGCAGACAAGACCGCGATGTTCTCCTCTATTGACTCCCACCGTACACTGGCGGCATGCATAAACACAGCATATGTGCGCTTTTATTTGCCGCTTCAGCACTTGTGCTGACAGCGTCCTGCTCTTCCACGGAGGTGCCTACAACTGCGCCTACCGCAACACAAGCACAGGCCACAGCAACGCCAGCGCCCACATGGATTCTGGAGCCAACGGTTTTCTCAAACGCAACGCTGCCTGTCACGCCCACAGTTGCGCACGCGCCTAATGCCTCGGCTACGCCTACTCGAGTACCCACTCCGACAATACCCCTAAATGTGCCCACCGCCATATCTACTCCTACCCGCATGCCTACCCAAACGCCACGCCCACAAAGCCAGCAGCAAGTACGATTTAACGGCTGCAGCGGTACAGGCCCAGTCCAGTTTAAGCAATCGCCGATGCGAGTGGCGGACGTGAAGCACTTATTGCCGTATGGCCTTCTGGCAGGGGCGCATGTCACGCCGATAGACCATATGTATTTTGAGCCGCTGGACCGATCGCTGGGACGCGACGTATACGAGGTGCGCGCGGTGCAGGATGGCGTCATCTACAGCATGCAGCCGCGCGACATAAACGTGGATATGGGGCAGGCAAAGCAGCGCGAGTGGCGCATGGACATAGCACACAGCTGCACATTCACCAGCTATTTCGACCTGCTGACATCGATAGACCCATTGCTTGAGGCGGAGTGGAACAAGACGCAAGGCGGCCGTATGGGCCGCTGGGAGGGCATACAGGTAAAGGCAGGACAATTGGTTGGACGAATCGGCGCACAAACGCTGGACTTTGGCGTGTACAACTACGAGGTCACGCTTCCTGGATTTATCGTTCCCTCACATTACAACGAGGAGTGGAAGCTGCATACCGTGGACCCATTCCCATATTTCCCTGCAGAAGTTCGCGAATCGCTGCTGGCAAAGATGCTACGACGCGTGGAACCCAGGGCAGGAAAGATTGACTACGACATAGACGGCAAGCTAGTAGGAAACTGGTTCCAGGTGGGGACCAGAGGTTACGAAGGCCTGAGGCAGGAGAAATACTGGGACGGCCACCTTTCCGTGGTTCCAGACGCGCTGGACCCAACACAGTGGCGATTCTCGATCGGCAACTTTGGCGGCACTGCGCGCCAGTTCGGGATAAAGGGAAACATGCTAAACCCGAGTGAAGTATCAGTGGATACAGGCATGGTTAAGTACGATCTCACATATTTTGAATACTACGCTGTGAACGAGCCGAGCCGCCGCGGGCTTGGGTCAAGCTCCAGCATACGCCCCGGAGACGAGATCGCATCAAGCAACATGACCCAAATACAGGGCATAGCGCTTGTACAGATGACCGGGCCACGGACACTCAAATGTGAGGTATTCCTCGCCAAGAATGCGGCTGAGGTGACCGGGTTCTCGACCGCAGCGAAAGTTTACGAGCGCTGATTTACTTACCTTTTATGTGATTTTCATCCATCCAAATTATTTCCCGTGGGTGCCCATCAAGTCCTCAAAACTTCTGCTGTACATGAAACCTAGGCCTTGCGGTCCCCTCGTAACTTTTCCACCAGCAGCTAAGGCTTTCTTGAGCAGCGTATCGACTTGGTTTTTGCTTTCGGCAAACAAGCCTATCAATACTTCAGTTACCTTTGCGCTATCAGCAACATCCTTTTGCGTGAAAGTCTTAAAAAGTGGGTTTACCAGGAGTATTGCGTAGATGTCATCACTGATAACCATGCACCCGGCATTCCTGTCTGTAAATTCTTTATTGAATGAATATCCAAGTTTTGTGAAAAACTCTTTGGACTTATCAAGGTCGTTTACAGGTAAGTTCACGAAGATTTTTGTTGCCATGATGCCACCTACATTTTCTTTGAGCGTGCTGATCCGGCAGCAGCGGGATGGGAAGCATTGCGCTCCGGATTGCTAACATGCACCACCGGCAGATATTTAACCAGCCATTTCGGTGCCCACCAGTTGGCCTTGCCCAGAAGCTCCATCGTTGCTGGCACGAGGATGAGACGAACTACCGTGGCGTCGATAAAAATAGCGAAGGCGAGACCGAAACCCATAAGTTTAACGTTGCGGTCAGGAATGAGAATAAATGCTCCGAAAACGCAGATCATGATGGCCGCGGCGGCTGAGATTACGCGCCCAGTAGAGGCCAGGCCGTCAGCAACGGCGCGCGTGTTATCACCGGTCTTATCGTATTCCTCACGCACGCGGGTTAGCAGAAACACCTCGTAGTCCATGGAAAGGCCGAAGATGATGGCGAACAGCATCATGGGCGCCCATGCCTCGACCGGCCCCTCTTTGCCCAGACCAATCAGATCAGCGAAAAAACCCCACTCGAAAATCGCAACGATAGCACCAAATGAGGCACCTATGGAAAGCATGTTCATGACGACTGCCTTCAAAGGGACGACCACGCTGTGGAAAATCACCAGAAGGAGCAGGAATGAAAGCACGAGAACCGCACCGAAGAATATAGGAAGGCGAGCCGACATATAGTCAGAAAAGTCCGCAACTGACGGCGCGATGCCGGTCAGGCGGACGACAGGCGATTGGCCTATGATCGACGCTGGTATTATCTGGTCGCGCATGCGGTGAACAAGGTCTGCTGTCTCCTCGTCCTGCGGAGCAGTTGTCGGGAAGACACTGAAGAGCGCCACACGGTCACCTATGATCTGAGGGTCAGTGGCTGACGCCACTCCTTTAGAAGACTCCAGCGCAGTTTTCAATCGCCCCAACGCCGCCATATCCTGATCGCCGCTCATCTCTGCAATGACCAGAATGGGACCGTTGAAGCCCTGACCAAAGCTGGCGGACAGCAAATCATATGCTCTGCGCGTGGTGTCTGTTTCGCCGCGGTTGCCGGCATCCGCAAATCCGAGACGAAGTGAGAATACAGGGATCGCCAGCACGATGAGTACAGCGACGCTTGCGAAGAACGCTATCCAGGGGTGGCCCTGAATAATACGGCTCCAGCCGTACCAGAACGATTTGGCTGTGTTGGCTTCAGCTGCCGAAGTTTTATGAGGCAGGCCAAACCTGTCTATGTTGCGCCCGGCAAATCCGAGCATGGCAGGAAGGAGGGTAATGGAGGCCAACATGGTCATGAGAACCGCGAACACCGCACCAATAGATATGCTGCGCACAAAGTCCAGGTTAATCATGAACATGCCGAGCAGCGCGATAACTACCGTGAGCCCGGCGAACACGACGGCACGCCCGGCTGTATCCAGCGTAAGCATGACGGCACCCAGTGGCTCACGGCCATCGTGAAGAGCCTGGCGGTAGCGGGTGACTACGAATAGCGCGTAGTCTATGCCAACGCCTATGCCGATCATTGCGGCGATCTGGGTGGTAGCTTCAGGCACAGACAAAACGTTTGTTACGAAGCCGGTGATTATAGCGGTGCCGCATCCAATGCCAAATAGAGCTGTGATGATGGGCAAGCCCATGGCAAGCAGTGAGCCGAAAGCTATGAGCAGGATAATTACGGCAGCTATTATGCCGATGATTTCGCTGGAAAACTCGGCTACGTCAATGAATATGTCGCCGCCCAGCTCCACCTGGAGACCCGGCAGCGTTATCGCCTCACGCAGCTTCTTAATCTCTTTGGCGTCCGCAAGGTACACCTCCTGCTTGCGGTCAGAGAAGTTGATTTCAGCGTAGGCCACTTTGTCGTCCGCTGCGATCAGATAGGAACTTTCAGGGGCGTAAGGCCTTACGATGCTTACGTCCTCTACGTTAGCTTTGATAGCCGCGAAGAAAGATTCCATAGACTGACGGACTGCGGGATCGTTTACGCCCTGGTCAGCCTTAAATACGATCTGCCCAGGGAAACCGGTGCGTTCGCTTACGCCACGCTCTTTGAGGAGGTCCAGCGCCGCCTGGCTTTCAGAACCCGGAAGCTTGAATTCTGTCTTGTACTCGCCACCAATAACACTTGACAGGCCAAAAAGCCCGAAAAGCAGGAGTACCCACCCAATCAGAACGAAACGTCTTTTCTGGTAGCAGAATTTTGCAATTTGCTTCATCTTTATCCTCAATCATCCGAATGTTGTCTATCGCGAGAGATTATATTGGATACTTCTCAGACGCCCCATAGGAACAATGTTATATATAATTTGAAACGCTGGAACCCAATCTTATGTACACCTAAAGGCAGCTTTATTTGAAGACGATGGCAATGAACGAGACGATCCACACAGTCGGCGACAAGGCCTGCCCGGTATGCTGGGAGAAGTTCCCCAGGTCACACCTGCGCTGCGGTGGAGTAGTCCACGCCCAACTGATACACGACAACCCTGAGCAAGGCATACTTGTCGACTTTAAGTGCGACAAGTGCGGCGAAGAGCTGGACGACTACCAGATATACTGGCAAACCTAAGGGTATAATCCCCTCCAAAGCACTACAGTCTAATAAGGTAAAGTTTGAGCACTACTGAGCAACCTCCTAATACAACCGCTCCCGATGAAATAACCCCGGAGTCTGAGAAGGCCACACGTGGATTCGCGTCCCTGAAATTCCGCGACTACCGCCTGCTGTTTCTGAGCACCCCGTTTGGCTCCGCGGGACAGGCCATGCAAAGCCTCGCCACCGCGTGGCAAGTCTATGAACTTACCCAATCGACCACCCAGCTTGGACTGACTTTCCTGTTCCAGGGAATCCCAAGCATCGTGATGTCGTTTTTCGGCGGGACGCTCGCGGATAAATTCGACCGCAAACGGCTCATCAACGTCAGCCAGGCTTTCCAGGTACTGACTGCGGTAATACTGGCAGTTATAACGATGACCGGCGTGGTCAGGGTATGGCACATATTCACGATAACGTTCCTGCTGGCGACCGTGAGCAGTCTTACCGGCCCTGCAAGGTCTGCACTGATGCCTGACCTGGTGCCCAGAACACACATATTAAACGCGACGGCGTTAATGACAACAGCCACCAGGCTGGCGACGATGACTGCTCCGCTCCTGGGCGGCGTCATCATAGGAAGCATAGGCGCAGGCTCAGCATACGTTTTCAACGCGCTTTTAACGCTGCCGGCAATCGTGGCGATAAGCATGATGAAAATACCGTCCAACCCCAACAGGGCAAACGTAAAATTCAACCTGTCCCAAATATTCCAGGGGTTAAGTTTTGCTATAGCTTCCCGTGTGCTGCTTCTGCTGCTATTGATGGATACGGTCACGCAGATCCTCGGCTACTACCCAGCGATGATGCCAGTAATAGCGAAGGATATCCTCAAAGTCGGGCCAACAGGACTGGGCATCCTGCTCACGGCTCCGGCTATCGGTGAATTTCTCGGATTCGGCAGCGTGCTTGTGCTGGGAAATATACGAAGGAAGGGCGCCGCGCTCGTAGCGACGATTGTTATTTACTGTGTGTTGCTTGTAATTTTCTCGCAGTCGACGTGGTTTATCTTCTCACTCCTGATACTCGGCCTGCTCGGCGCGGTGGACGCGATAAGCATGACGATACGCCAGACGTCCATGCAACTGTTGGCGCCTGCTGACAGGAGGGGGCGCGTGCTGGCGCTCTCATCCATATTTGCGGTCGGCGGAAACTCCCTAGGCGGGGCATACCTTGGCCTGATCGCAGGGTTCATTGGGATTCAAACGGCGCTCGCGGTAGGCGCAGTCATATCTGGGAGCTTCGCGCTGGGGGTTGCGATATTTTCACGTAAGGTGCGGAAGTTTACGGCGTAGCAACCCCAATGATTCACCGTCCTTGAGAATCTTTCGGGTAGTATGATTCGTATCAGTTCTGGAGACAATCTCTAAGTAGATATGAATCTGCAAAACAAAAAAATTTCCACCTGGCTTAAAGCCGTCGCGGCCACGCTCGCAAGCGGTGTTGCGCTGGTGGCGGCGAGCTATGTGTCGGCAGCGGCGCTGAAGACGCAAGCGCCGTTTGAGCTGCTTGCTGACCAGGCCACGCGCGTAATCCCTGCGTCGTTCTTTGCACGCGTGCTGGACTCGCTGAAGTACTGGGGCAAGCCGGTGCTCCTGACAGGGCTATCAGCCGGATGGCTGGCCCTAGGCTCAGCGACCGCACTGCTTGCCATGTTTGCGTTGTGGAAGCAAAGAAACAGCAGTAAGAAGCCAAAATTATCAAAGCTGCTGCTGATCTCGTGGGTCACAGCGGTGCCTCTGATAGTCGGCGGCCTCATCATTTCACCACTTGCAGGCCACCAGCTATTCGGATGGGGTTTGCCGTCAGGCGCGGTTAGATTTTCATTAGCTATGCTTATCTCAGGCGCAATCTTTGCCCAAACGGTAGGCATGTTCTCGCCGATAAACTTAAGTACTCCCGCCCAATATGACAGCGATGTTCCCCTTAGAAAAACCCTGCTGAACAGACGCGATTTCGTAAAAATAACCGGGCTTGCCATACTCAGCATTGCGGGCGCAGCCGTTTTCTCAAACCGCATCGTGAAACTGCTTGCGAACGCAAAACCCGCATATGAGCGACAGCTCGTAGGCGTGCTCACCCATGAAATAACGACCGTCGAGAATTTCTACGTAGTGTCCAAAAACCTGAGCGACCCGATAGTAGACAAGGCGAAATGGACGCTGGAGATAAGCGGAAGCGTCGATAAGCCTATGAAACTTACGCTTGACCAGCTGCGCGCCATGCCGTCAATCGAGCGATACGTAACGATGATATGCATAAGCAACCTCGTCGGCGACAAGCTGGCTGGCAACGCGTTGTGGAAAGGCGTTACGCTAGCGGAAGTGCTCAAGCAGGCGGGGGTAAAGACAGAGGCGAAATATCTTCTTTCTTACGCTTACGATGGGTACTCAGAGAGCTTGCCGCTAAATGAAGCCACCAATGTGATGATCGCTTATGAAATGAACGGCGAGCCGCTGACTGATAAACACGGAGCGCCCGCGAGACTCATCATCCCAGGACGATACGGTATGAAGAGCACGAAGTGGCTGACAAAGATAGAGTTGTCCACGCATGACCGTGAAGGGTACTGGGAGGAGAGGGGCTGGGATCAGCCGGCGGTCATCAAAACAATGTCACGCATAGACATACCGGCCAGGAACTCACGCATTCCGCAAGGCGACCAAATGATAGGCGGGATGGCCTTCGCAGGCACACGCGGGATAAAGGAAGTGCAAATAAGCATGGACGCCGGCGATTCATGGCAGTCAGCTGAGCTAAGGAAGCCGCTGTCGCCTTACACATGGACAATATGGACCATGCAGTGGAAAGCTCCCAAAAACTACTTCATAATCCTAAGCCGTGCGATAGACGGAACGGGCGCAGTGCAGGTTGAGACTGAGGTTGACCCGTACCCGAATGGGTCAAGCGGCTTTCACCGGATACTGGTGACGGTAGAGTAGGGAGATTTCATCAACTCTAAAATGCTCTGTGGTCTAGAATAAAGCCAGTTATTTAGAACCTAGGTAAACATATATATGGACGGCAAGACAGTACTTGTATTCGGTGTGACCGGACGCCAGGGTGGCTCCGTAGCCAGGCATTTGCTGGCAAAGGGCTGGAGCGTGCACGGGCTTACAAGAGACCCATCGAAACCAGCCGCAAAAAACATCGAGGCTACAGGCGTAGAGCTTGTTAAGGGCAACCTTGACGATCAAGAGTCCATCCAGCGGGCAATGAAGGGTGCTTACGGAGTGTTCGCTGTACTGAACCCCCGAGAAGTGGGCCACGAAGGCGAAATCAGGCAGGCAAAGGGACTGGTAGACTGTGCGAAATCAGCCGGCATTAGACACTTCGTTTACAGCTCCGGCGCAGGGACAGCACCGAACACAGGCATACCGCACATCGACGGCAAAGCTGAAATAGAGGCGTATGTAAAGGCATCCGGCCTGCCGTGGACCATAGTAAGGCCTGTTATTTTCATGGAGAATTTCCTGCCGTCCAGACAATTAATCATGTACGGCGTGCTTTTGCAGGCCTATTGGCCGGATGCAAAGTTGCAGTACATCGCAGTGAACGACATTGGCGCGATGGTAGCGTATGTTTTCGACAACCAGATAAGACTTGTGGGAAGATCGTTTGATATCGCGGGCGACGAGTTCACGATGACGCAGGCAGCGGAGACCTTCGCGAGGGTACTTGGAAAGCCCGTCAGATATGTGCAGCAATCCCTTGACCAGATCAGGAGTGCGGACCCGATAAACGCCAAGCGACTCGAGCGAGTTAACAACATAGGCTTCGAGGCAGCCATACCAACGCTGCGCAACTGGAAGCCGGACCTTATGACACTGGAGCAGTGGGTGAGAACGAGCGGATTTACGAATTCGTAAATTCTTATCAAAATACTAGAGAGAAGGGCGGGCTGATAATCAGCCCGCCCTTCTTGATTTCATTGACTAACGGTGTTAGCTCTTTTCAAGCTCGAAATGAATGATTGAAGCGCTGGGTGTGTCCAGAACTGGCCTATGAGCACCTGCTGAGCAGCGGCGACTGATTCCAGAGCAGTTTTGTTGGCGGCTCTGACCTTTGCGGCGTCACCAGCTGCACCAGCGAGAGCGGCATATGCGGTGGTGGTGTTCTTGAGGTCAGTATCGTTGGCTTTAGACGCCAGCGCAGGCTGGACCTGCGCAAAACTGGCCTGGGCAGCACTTGCCGAAGCAGAAGAAGCGGTGTAATTCGCGGTCTCCCATGATGCAAGGCTTGCTCGAAGCTGGTTATCGATGTCATTCAGAGAGGTCAGCGATTTCTTGTCATCCTCTAAAAAGGTCTGCTTCGTCAGGTCTGCGTTGCGCGCGGCGAGGTTCAGAAGGCGTACAGCATAGTTGTAACGCTCACTAAGCGCGGCTACTAGCGGCTTCATCGGGTCCACTGCGGCGTTTGCCTGGAAGCTGGCGTCCACCCTGGCAAGCGCATCGGCTGTTTCACGGTGAGCATCAATTGAACGAATCTTGATGAGATTCTCAACTGATGGGAAGCTCTTTTTGAATGAAGCAAAGTATGTCTTAGCTTTTGGCAGGTCGTTGGCGGTAAGCGAAGCGGTTACGATGCGCAAGTCCGCGCGTACGATACGCAAGGTGGTCAGGTCATCCACTAGCGGGCTAAGGGCAGGCCCTTTTTCGCTGATGGCAATCGCATCCTTGTACTTCGTAGCGTACAGCTCGGCATTCGGGAGGATATCCGCAAGCACTGGCTGAGGAGCTTCGAGAGATTTTGCTATTTTGGCCTGCAAATCCAGTTCAAGCGCTTCATAGGTGGGGCGTGAACGAATGTTTATATAGACTTCAATGCCGTTCCACCTAGCATCGAAGGCGTCGTATGCCTGTCGGGATGTGGATACGTCGCCACTTTTCAGGGCCGCGACGATCCTGTCAATAAACGGCACCAAGGACTTCACATTCTCTACTTCTTTATTTACTGCGACAACGGCCGTTGCAGTCGCTGTAGCTGCCGGAGCAGTCGTGGGGGTTGGGCTCTCGGAATCAGATCTGCATGCGGCGAGGCCAGTCACAAGAAGAAGTGCAGAGGCAAAGGTAGCCATACGGCTTACTATCACGTGTTTTCTCCTTCAGAATTTCTTACGATCGTTTAAGTTGGATTGCTGTTAGATCCAGGTCATTTCTGGCCCGGCGCTGGCTCCAATACCAGCCGTTTCTTATGAAACCTGCCAATCAGGACAACTGATACTGCAGCAATCAACAGGCCGATCTGAGGCAATGTGGTTTGCCAGGTTGGGAACAAACCAAGCGTATCGCTTTCAGGCAGAAAGTCGGCGGTGCGGGCAGAAATAACGTCGGCGATCTGCAAGGCGTGAATTCCTGTGCCGACAAATTTAAAGCACAGGTAGAAAGTAAGAACGCTGGCAACGGCGAAGAACGGCCTCATAGGTATGCGAGCACCAATCTTTATTAGCACGATTCCAGCAACAGCCAGCGACCCAAAACCTATGCCCAGTCCAAGCGCCAGATCTCCTGTTGTTATATTGCCGGCCATGCCCAGGAGGAAGAGGACGGTCTCACCACCTTCGCGGAACACGGCAAGGAACGAAAGAAACGCAAGACCGATAAGACTGCCCTTTGCAAGAGCGGCTGTAGTCTTGTCATTAATAAACCTGTGCCAAGCGCCAAGGCTGGTCTTGCTGTGAAGCCAGTAACTCACATAAAGGAGCATACCTGCGGCAAAGATCCCTGTAATGCCTTCAATGAGCTCCCGGTTTGCGCCCGGGAAAGCTTCCTTGAATAAGAGGTGAATAAACACACCTAGGGCTACGCTTAATAAGATGCCGCTTACGGCACCGCTCCATATCCATTTACTCTTATCGGCATTCCCTGATTTCTTAACAAAAGCAAGGAGCGCAACCACGACAAGCATCGCCTCAAGGCCTTCACGCAGAACGATAATGGTGGCATCAAACGGCCTGTAACCACCGGCGTTCTCATAAGGCTTAATATGGTTTATCATTCCATCTAGAAGAGACGCTGCGTCAGGAGAGCGGCTTGATAGTGCAGTGGAGACACGAGCCACATCATTTTCTGTATTGCGATAAACAAAGTCTGAGCGTGTTTTAATTTCGCCTTCTACATCCAACCACGTGTTTTTGAATGTATCAAACTGAACTGAGGCTGAAGCGTAATCGCCAGCTTTCACAGCACTATAGGTCGCTGCCAGTTGTGAAAGTAATGTAGATATGGTCCGTTTGTCAGTGGAAGGAGTGCCTGTGGGCTGCGGGGTGGGAAGGTTGCCTGATATAAAGCGGGCCTGTTCAATATCGAGATTATTAAGAGCTGTGAGAATCACAGCCTTATCAGGGGTTGTATTGGATAGCGCCGCGTTAGCTGCACCCATGTGGTGTTCGATCAGACGGTATGATTCGCGCGAGGTTTCCCGAATGCCGTCTTCGATATCGAACCACATATTTTCATAGCTTTTGTATTCCTGGCTGGCTTTTGCGAAATCACCAGCCTGAGCTGCCGTTATAGCCTGCTTAACAATTGCATTGGCGGCTGCGAGGTCGTCCTGAGGACCTACTGCCGATGCAATATGCGGCGCAAAGAATGAAGCCGCAAACAAAGAAACCACAAACAATGCTGAAAATACAACAACGAGCTTAAATTTACCAAAAGGCCGTATCATTACGATTCCTCATAAGGAGTCCCCGATTAGCTATAAGTTTCAATTGACTTATTAGGTTGTATATTAGGGTTACCTAATACTTTATTAGGTTAGGCTAACATATAACATAGCGGAATCATTGTCAAGGGCATTTTTTGAAACCATAGTCGTGGTACATTTTTATATTGACACATTAAGAAACGAGTTCATATAATGGGCCAGTATCTTTACGGAATAGGAAGCCGGTTAGAAACCGACACGGTCGCGCCACTGTAATTGCAAGACGAGTTCTTGCTGAGTCAGACCCTACACCGTAGTAAAACATCACCGGGACGCAAGATCCCAAGGAGATTTATGAATAGCGAAGGCGTCATTTCCATACCCGTCTCCACCCCCATACCAGTCGCCATCCCGCTCCGCCAAATTGCTCCCTAGGCCATCTTTACAGGGATCTTGATGCTCATGATCCTCTACTTTGTTGGCGCTGAAGAAGGCGCGATGTCCATCTTTTCCGGCCAGTATGTGCACGAATTTGTACATGATGGGCGTCATCTTCTCGCTTTCCCCTGCCACTAATCATTAAATAAATAGAGGATAAACATGGTAAGAACACTCCTCATACGAGGAATGCTCGTCGGCGTCGTCGCGGGTCTTTTAGCGGTTGGTTTTGCGAAAATATTCGGTGAGCCGCAGATAGATAAGGCCACCGCGTTTGAAAATCAGATGCCCCAGGCCGCAGGCGAACCATCTGAGCCGGAACTAGTCAGCCGCGCAATCCAAAGCTCAGTAGGCCTGCTGACAGGCGTCCTGCTTTACGGCACCGCAATCGGCGGGATATACGCGC